>CADCQA010000175.1 GCA_902803415.1 uncultured Spirochaetaceae bacterium
AGCACCGCATCCGACACGGCAAGCCGCTTTTCATCACGGCCGGCAGCGGCGGCTTTTTCCTTACCCAGCACGGAGACCGGGCTGCGGATTTCCGCGGGAATGCCGGCAGCAGCGGCGCGTTCCAGCGCGTACGCATGCTTTGTGTTTGACACCACAAGGACAATGTGGTACGGGCAGTCCGGCCGGGATTTTTCGTAATCGATGAGCGCCTGCAGGTTAGTGCCGCCGCCGGAAACAAGCACGGCAACGTTCATGCCTGCCCCCCGATGACGGCAACGGCCTCAATCTCGCAGAGCGCACCGGCGGGCAGCGCCGTCACGGCAACGCAGGAACGCGCGGGTTTCCCCGTAAAATACTTTGCATACACCGCATTGAATTCCGCAAAGGCCGCCATGTCCGTCAGAAAGCAGGTGGTCTTTACGACCGCAGAAAAATCTGCTCCGGCTGCGGCAAGCACCGCCCCGATGTTGCGGCAGGCCTGCTCCGCCTGTTCGGAAACCGTCTGCGCCTCGATTTTGCCGGAAGCGGGATTCAGCGCAATCTGGCCGGAAAGAAAGAGCAGCTTCCCCGTGGAAACGGCCTGCGAATACGGCCCCACCGCAGCCGGCGCCTTATCAGTATGAATGACTTCCATGAAACTTCCCCTTACTCGTCTACAAAGCGGGTCATTTCGCGGCTGCCCTTGAATTCGCCCTTTACCGGTTTGAGGGTGTGCCCCACATAACCGATTTCGTACGCCTTCATGTCCGGGATGCCGGCCTTGTGGAATTTCTTTGCATGGCTGTTGAAGCGCTTGATGATGGCAGGTGCGTCCTTCTTTGCAACGGCAAGCACAAAGCCGATGCCCATGTTGAAGGTAGCATACAGGTTCTTGGGGTCAGCGCCGCGGCGGACAAGCTCGTCAAAAACCGGAGGAATCTCCCAGCTGTCCTTCCTGATGACGGAGCACAGCTGCGGCTTGCCTTCCTTTGCATGCGGGTACATGCGGGGCAGGTTTTCGTAGAAGCCGCCGCCCGTGATGTGGGTCATGCCGTGCACGGAACTGCGGTACTTCTTGAGCACATCCATCACCGGCTTTACGTAGATGCGCGTAGGTGTCAGCAGGACTTCGCCGATGGACTTGCCGGTCTTCTTTCCGTCCACCTCGAAGGGCTCGTCAAAATCGGTCACCAGGCGGCGGATCAGGGAATAGCCGTTGGAGTGCGCCCCTGTAGAGGACAGCCCCACAAGCACGTCGCCTTCCTTTATCTTTGCGCCGGAAATCATATCTTTCTTTTCGCCCACGCCCACACCGAAACCGGCAAGGTCATATTTTCCATCGTCGTAGAAACCGGGCATTTCTGCCGTCTCGCCGCCAAGGAGCGCGCAGCCTGCTTCCACGCAGCCGTCAGTCACGCCCTTTACAAGCGCACCGGCAACCTTCGCATCGAGCTTGCCGCAGGCAATGTAGTCAAGGAAAAAGAGCGTCTGCACGCCGGAGCACAGGATGTCGTTCACGCTCATGGCAACGCAGTCAATGCCCACGGTATCATACTTACCCAGCTTAAAGGCAATGTCAAGCTTAGTGCCCACGCCGTCGGTGCCGCTCACCATGACCGGCTGCTTCAGCCCCTTGGGCACAGCGAACATTCCGTTGAACGCACCGATGTCAGAGAGCAGTCCGGGGATGCGCGCACGCGCAGATTCCTTCTTGTACTTGTCAACCGCGCGGTAGCCCTCGTTCACATCGACGCCTGCATTCTTGTAATCAACAACCTTCGCCATAGCTTTGCTCCTTTCTCTACAGTCTTTTGCCGTTCAGCTCGCCCGGAACGGACATCGGGTATTCTCCGGTGAAACAGCCCTTGCAGAACCCGTACTGGTCGGGGTTGCAGGAGCGGCACGCATCTATCATGCCCTCGGCACTGATGAACGCAAGCGTGTCAGCACCGATTTCCTTGCAGATTTCCTCCGCCGTATGCCGGCTGGAAATAAGTTCGCCGCGGGTGGGCGTGTTTATGCCGAAGTAGCAGGGGAACTTGACCGGCGGGGACGAAATGCGGAAGTGCACTTCCTTTGCCCCGGCGCGGCGCAGAATCTGCACCAGGCGCTTGCTGGTGGTGCCGCGCACAATCGAATCGTCTATGACGACGACACGCTTGCCCCGTATCACGGAGCGCACGGCATTCAGCTTGACGAACACAAGGTTTTCGCGTTCCCGCTGGGTGGGCGCAATGAAGGTGCGTCCGATATATTTGTTTTTGATGATGCCGGATGCATTGGGGATACCGGCTTCCTGCGCATAGCCCTGCGCTGCACCAAGCCCGGAATCCGGCACGCCCACAACCACATCGGCGGGGACGGCGCTTTCGCGGGCAAGACAGGCGCCCATGCGGAGCCGCGCCTCGGTAACGGGAATGCCGTCAATGTTGCTGTCCGGGCGCGCAAAGTAGACGTACTCAAAAATGCAGGTGCGCTTGGAAGTACGTTCGCCGAATTCAAAGGAAAGCACGCCGTCTTCGTTGATGATGACGATTTCTCCCGGCTGAATGTCGCGCACAAAGGTTCCGTTCACGGAATCAATTGCGCAGCTTTCGCTTGCAAGAATCCAGCCGCCGTTCACTTTGCCAAGGCAGAGCGGGCGGATGCCGTTGGGGTCACGCGCGCCGATAAGGCACTTTTCGGTCATCACGACAAGCGCGAAGGAACCCTTTATCATCTGGATGGTGTCCGTGAGTGCGCGCTCCAGGCCTTTCTTGTAGGATTTTGCAATCAGCTTGACGATAACTTCGGTATCGCTGGACGAAGCAAAGGTACTGCCGGTTTCCTCCAGCATTTCGCGCAGCTGCTCGTAGTTTACCAGCTGCCCGTTGTGCGCCACTGCAATGCCGCCAAGGCGCGAATTCATCACCATCGGCTGGGCGTTTTCCAGACTGGCACTTCCGGCGGTGGCATAGCGTACGTGGCCGCAGGCAATGTGGCCCTTCAGCGCCGTAAGGTTTTCCGCGCAGAATACTTCGGAAACCGTGCCCATTGCCTTGTGCACGCTCAATGCCGTGCCGTCGCTTACCGCAATGCCCGCGCTGTCCTGCCCGCGGTGCTGCAGCGAAAAGAGCGCATAGTACGCCTGAGTAGCGGCATTGAAATCCGTCGTTGAATACGCACCGTAATC
>CADCQA010000176.1 GCA_902803415.1 uncultured Spirochaetaceae bacterium
CCGTCTCAGGCGGAGGCTCCGGCAATGAATGGGCGGGATTCCTGTGGATAGACCCAAAAGATGAAAATTCAATCTGGTGGGCACCGCTCGGAGTCAATGGCAGAGAGACACTTACCGCCGACAAGACCTATACCCTGCACGCAGGCTTCCAGTGGGGAGCAACACCGGCTGATATGGAATCACCGGTTACAGTGACTGAAGCGCAAGAAAAAGCAGCATCAGCCGATGCCATTGCCGTGTCAGGAGTGACAATCAGCTGGACGGTGAACAGCGACCCCGACGGTGCAGTCGCATCCATTGTCCCCAGCGCGGACACCCACACCTGCGCCGTGACGATAGACCGGAGCAAACTCAAGACGTCCCCGAACAGCAGCACCGTGAGTATAAAAGCCATGATAACCTCCGCGGTACAGGACGGTACAGACTGCTGGGGTGATACAAAATATCTTGGAACCGGCACCTACGGTAAATACTTTTTATTTACTTGTGCTGGTGGTGAGTCAGCTGTTAACACCTATACCGCCACCGTATACCTTTCAAAGTAGCAGGGCAGAGCGCTAAGCTTCCGGCAGGTCAAGGGGCGTCAGCTCCTTGTCCATTTCCTTCAAAATCTGAAAGTTTTCTGGCGTGAAGCAGAAAGCTGTGTTATAATAAGTATGGGGTTTACAAAAGCCGGGCAGGTTTGTAAGTCCCCTATCTAAGAAAGAGGACACAGCACATGGATTTTTTACGGCAGCACCAACTGAATTTCATGCTGTTTTTAAGCGGAATTTGCAGTATTCTTGCGCTTCTTACATTTCTTTCAAAGGCTCTGGAAAAAAAGCGCAGGATTGCCATCATGATGATGGAAATCAGTGCATCGCTGCTCCTCATTTCTGACCGCTTTGCCTACCTGTACCGCGGCGACATGTCAAACCTTGGCTTCTGGATGGTCAGAATCTGCAATTTCCTCGTCTATTTCTTTTCTCAGTCCATCAACTGCTGGTTCAACAGATACCTGATCGACCTGTACACAAAAGAAGGGCAGCTTTCCCAAACGCCAATCCGGCTGAAGCTGGCGGGCGGCATCCTGAACATCTCCCTCCTGCTGCTGATAGTGTCGCAGTTCACCGGCCTATACTACACTTTTGACGAGTTCAACCGCTACCAGCGCTCCGCTTGGTTCCCGCTGTGCTATTTTCTGCCGCTCGGCTCGGTGTTCCTCCAGTTTTCCGTCATCATACAGTACTACAAGCGCATCTCAAAGCACATCCGCTTTCCGCTGATTCTGTTCGCCGTGGTTCCCGTGGTGGCAACGATCGTTCAGGTGTTCAACTACGGGCTGTCGCTTACGAACATGACGATGGTCGGCGAAGTTGCCGTGCTCTACATCTTTGTGCTGATAGACATGAACAAGACGGCCGAGCGCGCAAACAAGCTCAAAATCGAAATGCTGAAAAAAGAGCAGCAGACCATGCAGACCCTGTTCGGGCAGACTGCCGAAGCCCTTGCCAACGCCATTGATGCAAAGGATTCGTACACGCACGGGCATTCTGCGCGCGTTGCAGATTATTCCCGGAAGATTGCAAAACTTGCGGGCAGAACAAAACAGGAATGTGATGAAATCTACTTTGCGGGACTTCTGCACGACGTGGGAAAAATCGGCATTCCCGGCAGCATAATCAACAAGAACGGCAAGCTTACCGACGAGGAATTTGCCGAAATAAAAAAGCATCCCTTAATCGGAAGCCAGATTCTTTCCAGCATCACCAAGTCTCCGTACCTGAGCATCGGGGCAAAGCACCACCACGAACGTTTTGACGGCAAGGGCTACCCCGCCGGGCTGAAGGGCGACGACATTCCGTACATCGCGCGGATTATCGCAGTTGCAGATACCTACGATGCAATGACATCCCGCAGAAGCTACCGCGACCCGATTCCCCAGCAGCAGGTGCGCGAAGAAATCGTCAAGGGAATGGAGACCCAGTTTGACCCGTTCTACGCAAAACTCATGATTCACCTGATTGACCGCGACACGGAATACAAGATGAAGGAGTACGAAGAAGTCCGCGAGCTTGCCGGGAAGAACGGACTTACCTGCACGGCATACCGCAAGGAATATTCCGAAGGAATCCACCTGACGGACACAATCACGGAAATCCGCCTGCACAGCAAGGCCGACGAAAAATTTCTTTCGGAACGGAGCATTCCATCATTCATTCTTTTTGATGCCCTTGATGCACGCATCCATGCCACGGAGCAGAAAAAGAAGGACATGCGCTATTTTGAGTACGGCGAAATCCGCTTTGACGGCAAGACCACGTGCAGCTGCGCGCGGAACATAGAAAGCACCATCATTGAATCAAAGGAAACCCCGCAGCAGGAAATCCTTGCCGCATACAGGGACGGCATTGACTATGTCATCGAAGGCGTAAAGTACAAGGACCACATACAGCTTAAAATCAGCTCTCCGTTCCAGACGGTGCGGGTCATCGTGGCATCGAAGGACGTTGCACGCTATGCCTACCTGGGACTTACCGGCGAGCACTGCAGCATAACGAACGTGGACATCAAGAAATCCACCGAGAAGATCGGCGCCTACTACATACCGCGCATAGCAGAAACCTTCAGCTACATAGACAGCCCGGCAGGCGACATTCCCAATATCCAGATTGACGACTGGTGCGCCGCCGCAACAGAAGGAATCGTCCTGAAAGACAAGCTGGAAATCACGTTCCACGCAAAGAGCCTTCCGACGGCGCACCTGCTGTGGCACTGCCCCTTCATCAGCATCTTCCATTCCAGCGACAAGCAGTTCCGCGGCAAAGACTACAAGGAATTTGCCGTACTGCGTCTGGACGGCGAAACCTGGGAATCCACCGATTACGTGAACAACAAAATACTGATAAACAAAAACGATGATTTTGACAGCTGGGATACCTGGAAGGCGAAAAATCAGCAGGGAATGGACTGCTCGGTTTCACTCAAGCGCAGCGGGAACACCGTTACCATGCACACCGTCAACGGCGGAATCGAAATACGCAGCCGCACAACAATCAAGATAGATGTTCCGGAGATTCTGGTTGCAATCACCGGAGACCAGTGCGCAATCACGAACATCCATATAAAGAAGTAGCCCCGGCGCGGAGTTCAGCTGCATACAAAGGCCGCAAGTTCCAGCGCAATGTCAAAATGGCCGGTGTCGTGCTGCGTGCCGCTGGTATCACCGTCCTTGTGGCGCAGATCCCATTCGGGGGCATCCAGCAGATCGCCGCTCGTAAAGAACTGATAGAGTTCAAGTCCCCGGAAATCGCACATTGCCTGTAATGCGGCACATTCCATTTCCACGGAAATGCAGCCTTCCGCCTTGTGTTTCTGGAAGTTTCCGCGGGTTTCGCGGTAAAAGGAATCCGTCGTCCACGTTTTGCCGCAGACAAAGGGCAGCTTGTTTTCTTCCATAAAATGCGCAACCACCGCCGCATTTTTTACGCGCACATAATCCGACGGCGGCATGTAGTGGTAGGATGTTCCTTCGTCGCGGCAGGCTTCCGTCGGCACCATGATTTTGCCGTGCGCAATGGCCTTGTCCAGGCAGCCCGCCCCGCCGAACACAACGTATTTCTTTGTATTGATGATAGAAAGCGTGTCTTCTACCGTGGCAACGCAGGCCGGCGCCCCGACGTAGGTTTTATAGAAAGCAAAGGTTTTGCCTCTGTATGCAAGCCGGTACACAGGCGTTTTGCCGGTAGCAAACCAGAACTCCGCAATCTGGGGGCAGTCGTAGCGGGCACGCACAAACGATTCAATTTCATGTGAAAAAGTAACTATGCAGGCATCAAACTGAGGAGCAGCGGCGGAGGGAACCGGATTTATGATTGCAGGCGTGGCATCATCAAATTCATCGGTTATCATGCTGCCTCCATGCACGAACGTACCTGCCGGGAACGGGAATCGAACCCGCACGGCCGTTACCGGCCTAGGGATTTTAAGTCCCTTGTGTCTACCAATTCCACCATCCCGGCGAAAGCTTACAAACTATACACATTTTTCAAAGTTTTTGCAAGCGCGTTTTTATGCTACGACGTCCCTTGCGGGACGCCAACGAGTTTCTGCGTTGCAGAAACTCGCGGGGACGGCGACGGCGGCCCTTACGGGACGTCAACGAGTTTCTGCGTTGCAGGAACTCGCGGGTAAGGCGACGGCGGCCCCTGCGGGACGCCAACGAGTTTCTGCGTTGCACAGAAACTCGCGGGTAAGGCGGCTGTTACCCGCCATGCATTTTAGGCAGCAAAGCGGGGGGACGCCCCATGCATGTGGGGGTACCCCACTGC
The DNA here is from genome assembly GCA_902803415.1 of uncultured Spirochaetaceae bacterium. Classification (GTDB taxonomy): domain Bacteria; phylum Spirochaetota; class Spirochaetia; order Treponematales; family Treponemataceae; genus Treponema_D. Next base: position 4,311 of record CADCQA010000176.1, read on the forward strand.
ACGGGGCAAGATACGACAAAATGCGCTCCCGGCAGCTCACAGCTGCATGGGCTCGCCGGAATTGCGCAGCAATTCCGCTTAGGCAAGAATACGTAGACCTTGCTGGACGAGGTTTACCAGAACGTCGCCGGAATTGCGCAGCAATTCCGGCTGGGCAAGGGGCTGGCAACGCCAGCCCCTTGCCCGCTTCACATGCACCCCGTTTTGGTGCTATACTGGATGCACTTGTATGTCCCTGAATTGCAATGAACTGAACGTCATCATCCAGGAACTCGACCTGCC
>CADCQA010000177.1 GCA_902803415.1 uncultured Spirochaetaceae bacterium
AACAGCCGGTTTATCTCCGGGTAGACGATGGCTTCCTGCCGCTTTACCAGGGCATCGTCGGGGAAAATGAGCGCACCGAGCGCCCGCCGGTCAAGGCTGCCGTCCGCCCTGAGCAGCGCCGTGCCTTTTTGTGCGGCAAGCGCCCCGAATTCCTGCACGATTTTGTCCGTTGAGTGTTCGACGGCGCTGTGGGCAAGCTCGTCCGCATCCACGGCGGCAAAACCGTGCTGCCGCGCCAGTATGTCTGCAGCTTCATTCTTTCCTGCTGCCATCGGGCCGGTTACGCAGAGCAGCATCAGTGGAATTCCCCCCAGTTTTTTCCGCATTCGATGCTGACCCTGAGCGGCACTTTCAGCTGTACGGCATGTTCCATCTTGTCCCTGATGAGCGCAATGGTCTGCTGCACGGTGGCCTCGTCGTCCGGACACTCAAAGATAAGCTCGTCGTGTACCTGCAGCAGCATGTGTGCGGGGGATGCCGTTTCGTCCAGCGCGCGCTGCACGTCAATCATTGCTTTTTTTACGATGTCTGCCGCGCTGCCCTGGATGGGCGTGTTTACCGCCATGCGCTCGCCTGCCTGCTGTTCCATCTTGTTCTTGCTCTGCAGGCCGCGGATTGCGCGGCGGCGCCCCATGATGGTTTCGCTGAAGCCGCTCTGCCGCGCGCTGTCCGCCGTGCTGCTGATAAAGCGCTTTACGTCTGCATAGGTCGTAAAATACTGCTCGATAAAGCGGGAAGCTTCCGTCCGGCTGATGCCCAGCTCCTTTGCCAGCCGGAATGCGCTCATGCCGTACATGACGCCGAAATTCACGGTCTTTGCAAAGCGGCGCATGTCGTGCGTTACGGCGTCCGGCTCCACCCCGTAGATGAGGGCTGCAGTTGCCTTGTGCACGTCAACGCCCTCGGTAAAGGCGCGGCACAGGTTCTGGTCGCCGCTCAGGTGCGCCAGTATCACCAGTTCTATCTGTGCGTAGTCCGCGGAAATCAGCACGGTTCCCGGTTCCGCGGTGAACGCAGAGCGGATGCGCCGCCCGGCTTCGTCCCGCACCGGAATGTTCTGCAGGTTGGGGTCGCGGGAAGAAAGCCGCCCCGTTGCCGTGCCGGTCTGCAAAAATGACGTGTGTATGCGGGAATGTGCGTCCGCAAGCGCGGGCAGCGTTTCCACGTAGGTGCTCTGGAGCTTTGCAAAAGAGCGGTAGTCAAGAATCAGCTGCGGCAGCGGATCGGTGCTCCGCTCAGCCAGTTCTTCCAGCACCGAAGTGTCCGTGCTCCAGCCGCTCTTTGTCTTTTTGCCGGGAACAAGCCCGCGCTCGGTAAAAAGGACTTCCTGCAGCTGCTTTGGCGATGCAATGTTGAATTCGTGCCCGGTTTCAGCGTAGATTTCTTTTTCCTTCTGCCTGAGCAGCCCGTCAAGTTCCGTGCTGTAGTCTGCGAGCGTCTGCTTGTCGATGTGAATGCCGCGCGTTTCCATGCGGGCAAGTATGGGCAGCACCTGCATCTCCATATTATAGAAGAGATTTGCAGCATTTTTCTTCTCAATCTCTTCCTTGAACTGCTGCCACAGCTGCCAGGTAAAATCTGCGTCCTCGGCACCGTAGGGATAGACGGTTTCCAGCGGCACGTCCGCAATGCTTTTGCCTTTGGGCACGATGTCGTTGAATTCAATTCCCGCCAGTCCCAGCTTGGTTTCGCCAAGGTATTCCAGCCCGTAGGGAGACTTGCCCAGCGCGTCCGGGTCGAGCAGCCACGCGGCAACCATAGTATCTGCAATGCGGCAGGACGGCCGGCGCGCGTAGCCGTTTGCGCCCAGCACCTTCAGGTCGAATTTTGCGTTGTGCATGACAAGCGTTACGTCCGGATTGTCCAGCAGGCGCGCCAGTTCTTTCATGCATGTTTCTTTTGCTACGGTTTCCGGCGCGAACATGCCGCCCGGCAGCAGCACCGGCACGTAAACAGCTTCGCCGGCTTTTGAACACAGGCTGAATCCCACAAGGCTGGCATTCAGGGCGTCAAGGCTGTCGGTTTCCGTGTCCAGCGCCGCCTCCTTTGCCGCGGAACCGAGAATGCCGTCGATGATTGCACTCAGTTCCTGCGCCGTGGTAACGGGACGGTAGTTCCCCTCGTTCTTGCGCAGCGGAAGACTTGCGGCACTTTCTGCGGCAGGGGTGTCCGCGTACTGCGGGGCAGGGGAGGAGCCGCCCGTCAGTGCTGATTCAGCATAGGATTTTGCCACTGCCGTTGCGCCGTACGAGGCAAGCAGTTTTGCTGCGGCAGCGTAGTCCAGGGCGTCGGTGCAGAAGTCTTCCGTCGCAATGTCCAGCGGCACATCGTCGCGGAGCATGATAAGCTTGCGGGAGAAGTACGCATTGTCCTTGCCGTCGCGGATTTTGTTTCCGACGGCGCCTTTGATTTCCCCCGCATGTTCGTAGATGCCGTCAAGCGTGCCGTATTCGCCCAGCAGCTTGAGAGCGGTTTTGTCGCCGATGCCCTTTACGCCCGGCACGTTATCCGCGGAATCCCCCACGAGCGAAAGGTAGTCGAGGATTTTTTCCGGC
>CADCQA010000178.1 GCA_902803415.1 uncultured Spirochaetaceae bacterium
AGTTTAAAATCGCTCAAACAGCGCGATTTTAAACATCGCATTCTAGTGTAACCTGTTCTGAAACTGAAGTTTCCGAACAGGTTTATTAAAAACCGCAGCCCGGACAACGCGTCCGTACGGTCTCTGAAATAAACCTAAAACAGCCTGAAATCCACCGGATTCCCCAAGCTGATCCCCTGCCCCGGCAGCAAAAGCACCAGGAAACACAAACCTTACCTTATAGTATAAGACATTTCAGCTAAAAATTCTAGGGAGCAGAACATATTCAAGCAAATCTTGATAAGACACCGCTATCATTTTTCTCTGCCGCTTTGACCCGTTCAAAAAAGGGATTCCGTGCTATACTGTAAGGCGGACATGCCTGCAGGACTCCTCCGTGAAGATAAACGACGGCGCACTGGTACAGGTATTCAACTGCGAAGCATTCGGGCAAATCAAGGACCAAAAGCTGCGGGCGTTCCTGAAGTACATACAGACCGGCACCGCAGAGACTGATTTCACAAGGAGGCTGGAGGAAATGGTTAAAGCAAAGAAGCAGATAGAAGGAATGAAAAAGGCTTACCAGTCCTGGAGCCTGAACGACCACGACGTGCGCGAAGAAGGCCGGAATGAAGGCATCGCCACCGGCAGGACAGAGGGTATTGCTGTCGGCAGGACGGAAGGTGCATTGGAAAGAGCCCGCGAAGCTGCGCGGAACCTGATCGCTATGCATGCCCTATCACAGGAGCAGATAGCCCAGGCGGTGGGATTGAGCGTCGCGGCGGTGGAGCAGCTGGCGGCGCAGGGCTAACGATCAGGACAGCACCGTCGATGGCTCGTACACGGCGAGTGCCCCTCATGCATGGGCTATCACGGCACGGCAACAAAAAATCAAGGACTTCGGTTCCCTATGCTAACTCCGGCGCAGCGTCTCCAGCGGCTTTTCCCGGCCTGCACGCACCGCCGGCAGCGCAGACACCAGCAGGGAAAGCAGCAGCGTGCCCAGGACAATGACCAGCAGCTCTCGGAACGGGACGGTCACCGGAATCTGCTGCAGGTAGTATGCAGGGTCAAGCAGGCGGATGGCCGTGTACATGCCGTTGTCTCCGTGCAGGAGCACGTACAGGCACTTTCCGCAGGCATTGATCAGGCGTTCCACGACGGAAATAAGTGCATTGATGTTGACCGAGGCAAGAAGCCCCAGCGGCACGCCGAAAAGCACTCCCGCCGCACCTGCAGAAAAACCGGCAAGCAGGAATGCCGCCGTTATACCGTCGGGGGAAGCGCCCATGCTCTTGAGGATGGCGATTTCGCGGCGGCGCTCCATCACCAGCATGACGAGCGCGGAGCTGATGTTCACGCTGGCAACGAGCACAATGAGCAGCATCACAAGCAGCAGAAGGATTTTTGTGGAAGCAAAGTTTTCGTACTGGGCAGCATGCAGCTCATCCCACGTGTAGACTATGCAGCCGTCTCCTGCGGCTTCCTGCACGCGGCCCTTTATCCGCATAAGTTCCGGCGAAAAGGAATCAGGCGTCATGATGCTCACAATGTGCTGGGCCGCAGCCCGCGGAAAAAACGATTCACCCTCCGCAAAGGGAATGAAGACCCACAGCGCATCAAGTTCCTGGTAGCCGCAGGAGACAATGCCCGCCACGGTAAACAGTGCAGCCTTGGGGCGAACCACACCCGCCGCCCCCAGCTCGGACGTTATCAGGGTGATAGTATCCCCGGCATGCAGGTTCAGGTCGCGGGCCACTTTCTGGCCGATAACCGCGTTCCTGCCTCCGGCCAGCCCGGTGCCGCCTTCTTCCACGGAAAAATAGGAGGCAAAGGCCCTGTTTTCCGTAAAAATGTCCGGCTGCACGGCGCGCACAGTGACGCCGGTGCGGGCTTTTTTCCCTGCTGCCAGCGCAATGCCCTGCAGCTCCGGGGTGGCCCGCGTTACCCCTTCCAGCTCTGTAAGCGAAGCGGCAAGGCGCTGCAGGGGAATTGCAGCCGGTACGCGCACGGAAATGTCCTGCGAAGAAAGCCCGATGATGCGGCCCGTGATGCCTTCAATCATTCCGTCGCTGATGGACAGGACGGCAACCAGCGGCACCAGACTTATCCCGATGCTGAGCATTGCGCCCACAAGCCCTTTCCGTCCCCTGCCGGAATCCCCGCCGCCGCGGGAGCACACAAGGCGCACGGCATACAGTATGCTGGAGCGGAACGTCATTGCCTTTCCTCCGAAAGCGCGCCATCGTGCACAAAGTAGCGGAGGTCGCCCTTTGCGGCAAGATTCATGTCGTGCGTCACAAGGATGAGCGTCTTATGGTACCTGTCCGCCATGGAAAACAGCAGGTCGCCGATGAGTGCGGCATTCGGGGGATCAAGGTTTCCCGTCGGCTCGTCTGCAAGAATCAGTTCCGGATCGTTTACCAGGCAGCGCGCCACCGCAACCCGCTGCCGCTCGCCGCCGGAAAGCTGCGCGGGCACATGCGACATGCGGTCAGAAAGCCCCACGTCGGCAAGGAGTGCAGCGGCTTTTTCCATCGCCTGCTTTTTGGGAACGCCCGCCATGTACGCGGGAAGAAAGACATTTTCCAGCGCGGAAAAATCCTTGAGCAGATAATGAAACTGGAACACAAGCCCAAGAAACTGCTGGCGGTAGGCGGTCAGTTCCTTCTCGCCCATCGCACTGATTTCCTGCCCGTCCACAATGACCCGGCCCGCCGTGGCGCCGTCAAGCCCGCCGATGATATTGAGCAGCGTTGACTTGCCGCTGCCGCTTCTGCCCACGACGACGCACTTTGCCCCGCGGGGAACGCTCATGTCGAGTCCTTTCAATATGGTCAGCGATTCACCTGCCGTGCGGTACGTTTTTTCAAGCTTTTCCACCCGGACAACCAGTCCGCCGGGCACGCCCTCAGTGTCATTCATCACGAAGCACCTCCGAAACGGTGAGTTTGAGTATTCTTCTGCCCGCAATCCACGATGCAGCCAGCGCAGAGCAGAAGCCGAAGAGGAAGACCGCTGCTGTCTCGCCGGGGAAGATCCGCGCGGGGACGGATGCATAGACCCTGAACATGGGATTTTCCTGCAGCCAGCTAAGGTCGGTGCGGGGATTGAGCAGCATTGCCGCAAAACACTGGCACCAGTACTGCGCCCCCGCCAGGAAAAGGAAGACATGCTTCATGTTCACGCAGATAAAAAGGCCCAGCACCAGCCCCACGGAAGAACCGGCCAGCCCGTTGCAGCCGCCCTTGATGGCAAACACTGCCTGCAGTTCCGCCCGGCTGGCGCCCAGCGCAGAGAGCACGGCGATTTCTTCGCGGCGCTCGTACATCATGCGGCGCATTCCGTTGTAGATGTTTACGGCAACCACCACGAATATGAGGAAAACAAGCAGCAGCAGCATGTTCTTTTCTATCCTGAGCGCACCAAAAAAGGTACGGTTGTATGAGCGCCAGCTTTCAACCTGCGTGCCGGGAAATGCTGCGGAAAGGCGGGCGGCGGCAGCGGCATCCCTGCCGCTGGAGGCAAGCTTTATGCCGAACAGGCGCGCGGCATCCGCACCAAAGTATTTTTTGCCCGCCGCCAGGTTGATGAACGCGTATGCGGCATTAATGTCCTGATAGTTTGCGTAGAAAATACCGCTCACGGTGAATTCCCTGCTCCGGTCAAAAAGCGCGGAAGCACTTGTGCCGCCGAGCGCAAGCACCGTAATGGTGTCGCCCACACCGGCACGAAGGGAAACTGCAAGGTCGTAGCCGAGCACTATGGTGTCTGTGCCGGAAATATCAAAGCTGCCGGAAATCATGCGCACTTCCCTGCGGAAGCCCGCGTCTGTGTCCATCACATCCTCCGGCAGCGCACGCAGCAGGGCCGCGGCTTCCCGGCCGGAATCAGCCTGCACAAGCAGCCCCTGTGCCTCGTAGAAGGGCGTGGCGGAACGGACGGCAGCGTCGCCATCACACCACGAAAGAAACTGTGCCTCGTCTGCAACGTCCCGCACCTGCAGGTGGTACGAGCTGATTTCCATCACGGCATCTATGAATTCCCGCTGGAAACCGTTCATCACGCCCATCACCACGATGAGTGCCATCACGCCGAACGCAATCCCCAGCGACGCAAGCCGGGACGTCACTGAGGAGCGGCCCCTGGTGTCTACCTGCGAAAAACGGCGGGAAACATAGAAAATCCAGCGGAGCGAGGCGCGTATGCCCTTCCTGCTATTCATCAAAGCTCCTCCGGCTCCGCTCCCTGCCGCCAACGGTCACTGTTTCCAGTGTGCGCCTGCCGTCCGTATAGCGGACGCTCACCACGTAATCTTTTTCAAAGTAGGTATCGACAACACAGGAATCCTCCGTACTGTACACCGTTACAATGCGGAGCATACCGTCCTCGTAGTAGCGGGAATCCGGGCGGGACGATTTGCCCGTGTACGAATACGTTGTCTTTTTGCGCGGGGTTTTCCCGTCATAGCTTACAACAGACTCTTCGGTAAGGCGGCGTGAAGCATCATAGCGCATGGTTCGTTCGCGGAGCTTTGAGCGCTTAGCCCCCGCCGTGGAGAATTCCTGCACTTTTACCGGGTTTCCGGCGGCATCAAAGAAGGTTTCCGTAAGGCTGTGCCGGTCGTAGCGGTTTTCCGTTACCTGGGACGGAAGCACGTCGGCGGGGTCGGCGGCGGTACGGTAGCGGTAGGTTTTCCGCGCCAAAAGCACGCAGTCACGCGAAGACGCAGCATTTTTCCATTCGGTGCGTTCCACCACACGGCAGAGCGAATCAAAAACAGACTGCGCAAAAGTGCCTGCATCCACGGTCACCACATTCCTGCTGCCCCTCTCCGTGGATGCGCCCGCACCAGCGGATGCGTCCGTCCCTGCGGCAAACTGGCAGTCGTCGTAGTCCAGCAGACGGAGCCGCCCGCTGCCGTCAGTGCGCACAGACGAGCCGTCCTGGGCAGCAGCGCAGAGCGCTGCAGAGAAAAACAGCAGTGGCAGCAGGCACCGTTTCATCATGCCGTCCCCAGAAAATCCTGCATGTAGCGGGCGGGGTTCATCAGCGCAATGTCCTCGTAGTGCTCGCCCGTGCAGACAAACGCGACGGGAAGCCCCAGCTCCCTGCCGATGGTGATGACGCAGCCGCCCTTGGCAGTGGAATCATACTTGGTGAGCACGACCGCATCAACCCCCACCGCCTCGTGGAAAACCTCTGCCTGCCGCACGGCATTCTGCCCCGTGGTTGCGTCAATTACCAGAATCTTTTTGTAGCAGCCCTCGTCCGCCTTGCTGCGCGCCACGCGGTCAATTTTTTTCAGCTCGTTCACCAGATTTTCTTTGTTGTGCAGGCGGCCGGCGGTATCGGCAAGCACCACCCCGCCCCCCTCGGCACGGCAGGAATCGGCGGCATCGAACACAACGGCAGAAGGATCGCTCCCCATCTGGTGGCGCACCACGCGGATGCCGAGCCGCTCGCCATGCATGGCAATCTGATCTACGGCGGCTGCACGGAAGGTATCGGAGGCGGACATAACAACATGCAGCCCCCGGTCATGGTAGAGCCGCGCCATCTTCGCAACACTCGTCGTCTTGCCAACGCCGTTTACGCCCAGCACCATGTAAACGTTCACCTTGCCCTCTGCGGGGGAAAGGTCGACGGACTTTACGTAGGGCAGGCAGAGCTTTCCCAGTTCCGCAAGGATTGCATCGCTGCCGGAAATCTTCTCCGTGCGGCACTTTTCCTGCAGGCTGTCAACAAGCTCCATTGCAAACTTCGCGCCAACGTCCCCTTCTATCAGCATGTCCGCAAGGTCATCGAAGAATTCCGCATCCTCAGGCTTGCTCCGCCCGAAAAAGGACTTTATTTTCTCTGAAAAAGACACTTTTGCCATCCTCCTAGTCTCCTGCGTCAAGTTTGATTTCATCGGGAACAATGCCCGGCTGCACCACCGTTGCATTCTGCGGCAGCACGGAACCTGCGGTGTACAGATAGCGCGCAAGCTCCACCAGGAAGAAGCCGCCGGCCAGCACGGAAACCCCGACGGCGGCATTTTCCGCATACGCCCAGTTATTCACCGTGGCGGCATCGACCGCCCCCGCCCGGTATCCGGTGATTGCAGAATCGTAGCGCCCGTAGGTAAAGAATGCCAGCGGCAGCGCCATCATGAGCGCCGTGTAGCCCCGGTATGCCCAGAGACGGCGCGTATTGATGTCCCTGGCGGTATCGCGGGGCTGCAGGCGCGCGGCCAGTACGGCATCCTGCTGCTGCTTGTCCTCCGGCACATAGTAGAAGGCGTCCACCGTCTTTCCGTCGGCATCCTGCGCAACGAACTGGCCGATGATGCTCCTGCCGTTAATCTGCACGGTATCAGTACGGCGGGAGCCGGACACATAGCCGAGCAGCTCGCCGTCCGCATAGTGGGAGCCGCCGGAAAGTCTTTCTGCCCCCGGAATTTCCAGCGTAATGTCAAAGGTGCCGTTGCGCTTTTTTTCCAGCGGCACATGCACCAGAAAGTTTGAAGATTCCTTGAAGTTATAGGTAATGCGCTTGCTGAAATAGTCATCGCAGGCCACTTCAAAGGTGTGTTCGCCCGCCGTAATGTCAGCAAATTTGGTGCCGGGCCCGCACAGAACGCCGTCGATGATGATTTCCGCGTTTTCCGCCGCAACGGCAGGCAGGATTTCAAAGAAAAGCCGCACAGGCACCGCGTTCATGATTTTGGGCAGCAGGGCCGCGGCGATATTAGCGGCGATTTCCATGCAGTCACCGAGCGTACCGACTTCCGTCACGCTCCCGGCAAGCTCCCCGCCGGGATAGGTGTGCACATCCACGCTGACGCGCGCATAGTTGCCGTAGGAGACAATCTGCCCGGTAAGCAGGCCGTTTATATGCTCGCGGACAACGGCATCGGCAAAACCGGCACTTTCCGGGCCTGCATCCGCAAGAGCGGCACCGGGAGCATAGAGCACGGTAGCATCATCTTTGTACAGCACGATTTTTTCCGCGGCGGGCTCTGAAGCAAAGCGGGCGCTCACTGCAGAAGGGGCAGTTTCCCGGCTTTCCCGCTGGCGGCGGGTTTCGGCAAGATTTTCGTCAAGCTGCCGCTCAATGTCGCGGATTTTCTTTTCCTGCTCGGCAATTTTTTTCTTCAGTTCGCGGGGATTCCGCTCGGACAGCACCAGGCTGTCGCGGACCTTTACCTCGCGGGCAAGCTGCAGAAAGAGCGAAAGCCGCTCCGTCTGAAGGTTGTACAGCGAACGCTGCAGCAGCTCGGAAGCAGACGGCATGTGCGTTGCTCCGGAGGCAACCTTTTCCAGCACAAGCGCCGGAATGGTCGCCGCCGCCGCCCGTTCACTGGAGGAACGCTGGACGGTCTGCGTGTACACGAATTCCATGGCTCCCAGCGTCCAGTCGTCCGCAGAAGCCGCTCCCAGAAGGAGCGCGAACATGGCACCGAGCACCGCAAAACGCCTGCAGGACATTAGGCATCGTCCCCCTCGTCCTCGTCGGCGGAATCCAGCGGAAGTCCCTTCCACTTGGCCGACAGGTAAGCATCAAGGAAACCGTCAATCTCGCCGTCCATAACCGCCTGTATGTTGCCCACGGAATAGCGCGTGCGCAGGTCCTTTACCATGGTGTAAGGCTGGAAGACGTAGCTGCGTATCTGGCTGCCGAACGAAATCGCTTTCTTTTCGCCCGCAAATTTGGAATTCTCCTTTTCCTGCTGCTCCTTGTAGTATTCGTACAGGCGGGACCGCAGGATGCTCATGGCAGTGGCGCGGTTCATCAGCTGGCTCCGTTCGCTTTCGCACTGCACCACAATGCCGGTAGGAATATGCGTAAAGCGCACCGCGGATTCAGTCTTGTTCACGTGCTGGCCGCCCTTGCCGCCCGCGCGGAACGTATCCACCCGCAGGTCTTTGGGATCAATTTTAACTTCGATGCTGTCATCCAGCACCGGGAAAACGTATACGGAAGCAAACGAGGTGTGGCGGCGCGCGTTTGCGTCAAAGGGACTGATGCGCACCAGGCGGTGCACACCGGCTTCGCCCTTGGTGTAGCCGTACACATAGTCGCCGGAAATGCGCATATTTATTGATTTAAGGCCGCCTTCAGCTTCTTCCTCAGAGAGCACTTCAAGGGCATAGCCGTGGCGCTCAGCCCAGCGCTGGTACATGCGGCTCAGCATGAACGTCCAGTCACAGGCCTCGGTGCCGCCCGCACCCGCATGCACAGAGAGGAAGCAGTCGTTCTTGTCAACTTCATCGGAAAGCAGGTTCAGGATGCTTTGGTGCTCATACTCGGCATTTGCCTTTTCGTACAATTCCCGCAGCTCATCCTCCACGCCCTGGTCGCCCTCTTCCATGCCAAGCTCGTAGAGGGTTTCCATGTCTGCAACATCTTTCTGCAGCTGCTCCCACGGTTCAACCCGGCCCTTGAGCAGCTTGATGTCGTTCATCACCTTGGTGGCTTTTTCGTTGTCATCCCAGAAACCAGGAGCAGTTGTGAGCGCTTCCTTTGCCGCTATCTTCTTGCGAATCTCGTCCGGGTCAAAGACGCCCCCAGACGTCCATGATATTCTCCTTCAGCTCTGCAATCGGTTCCTTCAAATCTTCAAGCATAATCTTAACCTTCCTTTAAAATATAAGAACATCCCGAAAAACTGCACTTTTTCGAGTTTTACACACCGCGAGAGTGCTTCAAAAGCCGCAGGAATCTCGGAAAGCTCACCGAAGGGGAGTTTTTCGAGATTCCCTTTAATTATTTTTTCCGGCCTGCGCTGTCCGTAGCAAGCGGATTCCCCTTGAACTGGCACTTGCGCCACTTCTTTTCCTTCAGCTCCGTGATGACGAACATGCCGTTCACCGGGAACTGGTAGAAGCGGACATTGTCATAATAGTCAGTCACCCGGTCTATCTCACGCTTCAAATCGGCAAGACCGTTCGCATCCAGCTTCATGCTTTCCCAGCAGGAACGCTGCACTTTTTTAAACCCCATCTGGGTCAGCAGGTCTACAATTGCCCTGGCGCTGTCTATGCTGCCCGGGTCCAGAACAACAGAAATAAACATATAATAATAGAATAATTAAAAGATGCTATCTTGTCAAACCGTCAGTTTTAATTCATTATATAAGTATGAAGGAATTCCTACATCTGAAGCTGCATCGTCTCCAGAAATGCTGCACCGCGGCCATTGTGCTTTTCTGCGCAGGGACATTCTGCGCGGCACAGAAAACACAGTCCGTCGTGCAGGATATAGTCGCCGTTCCCACGGGGAACAGCTCAATAACGGTTTCATGGAAGATTCCCATAGCAATAGCGGGCACTGCCATCAGTGCGCTGCAGGTCTACCGGGATACCCGTCCGATCAGCAGTGCTGCGGAACTTTCGCAGCTTTCGCCCATCGCCGTGCTTCCTTCCGGCTCCATCTCGTACATTGACAGCCCCGCAGACCACCGGGACTACTACTATGCGGTTGTTTCCCGCATCAAGGACACGGACGCCGGTGACGCACAGGAACTGTACTACGACGAAGACTTTGATCCGCCGCCGGGAGAAGACAGCGGAACCCTGCTTGCCGTCGTCATTCCCGGCATGAATGCCACGGTTACGGGAATCCATATCAGCGGCGGCGGGGAAACAGCCCCCGTGGCAGGGAGTAAAAAGAGCTCGCGCGGCGAGATGCGCAGGCAGCCGCTTCCCTACATAGAGATGGCGGGCGGCAGGGCGGCCGACGGCAGCAGGGCGGCCGACGGCGGCAGGCAGATTACGCCGCAGGCAGAACAGGCGGCACTGGAGCTTATCGGCACCCGGAACGCAGCCGGTGCAAGCCCGGCAAAGCAGCTTGCGCCGCACGTTTTTGCGGAAGACAGCGTAAGTCCCGGCGGCGGCGACGAATACCTGCTCTACGAAGTGCTGCAAAAATCCTTTGTGCAGAAAAAATACAGCGCGGCGGTATCGCAGCTGGAACGCTTCCTTGCACAGAACCGGGATGCAGCCGTTACGCAGAGGGCGCATTTCTACCTGGGGCAGGCATATTACTTCTGCGGCGATTATCCCCACGCACTCCGCCAGTTCCTGAAGGTGGAGCAGGACTACCCGCCGCTTGCCGCCCGTTGGATAGACAGCAGCCTTGATTTGTACTCGCCGGAAAAGTAAAGGCACACAGGAAAAATAGAACGGGGCTGGTTCCGCAGGCATGCAGAACCAGCCCCGTTGTTTTGTATCCGGCAGACCGGCTTAAAGAATAGACTGTATCATCGTGATAAGCGGCGATTCCTTTGCCTGCACACGGAAGCTTTCCTTAATGGATTCCCGCTCCGCAAGGGCGGCAGCCTTTGTTGCAGGTTCTCCGCTGGAATCTGCAGCAGGACGTGTATCTGTCACCACGTTGCCGTCCGGACTCTGCACCTCGCTGCTGTCGGAGGGCATCCGGGTAAGGATGATTTCATCGCCTTCGTTCAGCGTATCATAGAAGCCGCGCTTCTTGTAGGTACCCTCGGCAAGCTCCTCGTTCGTGGAATCCACGGTAAAGGTTCCAAGGATATCGTTGCTGTTGTAATTCACGCCGGGGCCGGTATCCACCGTTTTGATTTTGCCCTTCTTGACCACATCAAACACGGCACCCTTCACCACGCCGTCGCTCTTGCCAAGATCCACCAGCAGCGTGTTGGAAGCATTGTGCAGCACGGTGCCGCGTATCGGCAGCATGTCAAGCAGTGCCTGCCTGAAGCGCCGCAGGGATTTTGCAATGCGGTCATTGCCGGTGCGGTACACATGCACGGTGTTTGTCTTGGTACCGGTACGGCCGGAATATATATCCGCATCCAGCGAGAAGGTACGCTCGGTCTCGTTCACCGACAGCACCACAAAGTAGTCCCTGCCGGCCGTGCGAGCAGCGCGGTATGCTTCACCGTAACCGGCAACAGCGGTCGTCTGCACGTCAACAGATGCAGAGGGAACCCCTTTAAAGATGTCCTTTGCAGCAACGGCAATCACTTCGTCCACATCCGCATGGAGAAGCTGCACGGCCTCCTGCCGGAAATAGATGCCGATATTCCACCGGGTTTTGTCCAGATAGAAGGGATCGACATTCCACTTGTGTGCAAGATTCGAAGACATCAGGCTTTCCAGCGCCTCTATGGTATCGTCGTTCTTGCGCTCCTGCGCGGTCTTTGTGGCTTTCGGCGTATTTTCGTCGCGGCGGACGGTCGGTGCCGCAGCCGTTGTGTCATTTTCCTTTATGAACTTCAGCTGCTGCAGGTACAGCTCGTAGAAGCCGTCGCGTTCCAGCAGGTTTGCAAATGCCTGGCGGGCAGATGCATTAAAGGGGTCAACCGCAAGCGCCTTCTGGTACTCATAGCGTTCGCTCGGACCGTCAAAATTGCGGTTGTATTCCTTTGCCTTGTTCACATGGTACTGCGCCCACTTGCTGCGGCGGCTGTCTTCCAGGCTGATGGTACTGTCAACCAGCTGCTCAAGGGCAAAACGCATAACTTCGTCCTGCGGATTGATGGAAAGCCCCGTGTTAAAGGAAGCAATTGCAGCCTCATTGCGGGAAAGCCGCTTCTGGGCAAGCCCCTTCAGGTACCAGGCGCCCGTCTGGTTGCGGTTGCGCCCGATGCGGAAGTCGCACAAATCGATGACCTCGGCATAGCGGTCCTGCGTGTACAGTATTGAAGACAGCAGCTCATAGGCGCGGTCGTAACCGTTGTTTATCTGGATTGCACTCCGGGCAAGGCGCTCGGCATCCTCAAGATCCCCGCGCTTGGAGGCAAGATACGATGCAAGGTAGTAGACCTCGGCATCGCCGTTATGGTACGTAATTGCCTGGTTCACGTAGCGCTCGGCAACGGCATCCTTGCCTTCCTCGGCACTCACCAGGGCAAGGCTCAGCAGCGCCTTGCGGTTCTTTTTGTCCCGCTTGAGCGCATCAAGGTACAGATTCTCTGCGGAAGAAAGGCTTCCGTTGTACAGGTTCAGTTCCGCAAGCCCAAAGCGCGCCTCAATGTCGTTCGGGTAGACGGCAAGAATATCGTCGAAGACCTTGCGGGCCTCGTCAAGCCGCCCCAGGGCAATGAGCGCCATACCCTTCAGGTTCTGGATAGATGTCAGGTTGCGGGCATATTTTGCCGCATTGTCGGAATACTCAACGCACAGGTCATATTCACCCAGGTTATACGTACAGATAGCAAGGTTGTACCATGCATCTCCGTACTGAGGGTTCACCAGCAGTGCTTCGCGGTAGGATTCCACCGCACCGTAAAAATCACCTTCCTGCTGCAGCGAAAACGCTTTCTGGTACAAAGAAAGTGCGCCTTCCCCCTGGCGGACGCCCTGCGCCTGCGGTCCTGCGCACAACGCACAGGCAACGGCCGCAACGCAGATTATTTCCCTATATTTTCCAAAACGGCTCTTCATGTGCCCTCCCAATAGCTCTGCAGCGTGCCTGCGGGCACACAGCAGCCCCCGGGCAAGTCCCGGAAACCCCTCCGGTTCCGGAAACTTCCACCCTTATCTATCATCATCGGCATTTTTTCCCTTGCGGCATATAACTTTAATGAGATTCACCTTGTGACCTTCCATTTCCTGCACGATAAAATCGTACTGATTCCACGAAACTTTCTCGAATTTCACGGGAATCTTGCCAAAAAGGTCAAAAACAAAGCCGCCCAGCGTATCGAATTCCTCCGTGGGGAAATTCGACTGCACGGCCTCGTTCAGGTCGTCCAGCCCCACACGGGCGTCGCAGAGCCACACATTGTCGCCCAGCGGCAGGATATCCGCCTGCTCGTTGTCGAATTCATCCTGAATGTCACCGACAATCTCTTCTATTATATCTTCCATGCAGACGATGCCGCTGATGCCGCCGTACTCGTCGATTGCAATGGCGATGTGCAGGTGGCGGCGCTTAAATTCGCGGAGCAGGCTGTCGATGCGCTTGCTTTCCGGCACAAAATATGCTTTCCGGATGATTTTTTCAAGGTCAATCTGATCATGGCGGGCAAATGCCGCAATCAAATCCTTGACGTAGAGCACACCAACCACGTTGTCGATGGACGTGGTGTACACCGGAAAACGGGAATGGCCGCTCGCCGTAATCTTCTGCAGCAGCTCTTCCTGCGGCGTATCCAGCGCAATAAAATGGACATCGATGCGGGGAATCATCACTTCTTTCACGGAAGTCTCGGAAAGATCCTCGATGCCCTTTATCATGTCATTCTTTTCTTCGCTCAGCAGCTCCCGTTGTGCATCCTCCATGCCGGACGATGTATTCCGAGATTCACGCTTCGTCTTTTTCCCAAAACCGAACAAACCCATAGTTGTTACCTTTTTTCAAAGTTAAAATTTTCAGTCATTTCCCATCAGGGATTCCCCGGCAAGCGATGCAAGCAGCTGCTTCTGCAGCTTCAGCATCTCGCAGGCAGGCTCTACGCCTTCTTCCACATGCTCCTCGCCATGGTCATAGCCGTTCAGGTGAAGCATGCCGTGCACCAGCAGGCGCTTGAGCTCCTCATCGGCGGGCACATTGAAATACTGTGCATTTTTGGGCAGGGTTTCAAGGCTCAGCGCAATGTCCCCCGCCACCGTCCACTCCGCACCATCTTCGTCGGTGTAGGAGCTGCCGTCTTCAAAGCTTAAAACATCGGTAGCCTCATCTATGTTACGGTACTCCCGGTTTAAATCCTGAATCAGGGCATCCGAGCAGAACATAACGGAAAGCTCCTCCCCGTCATAGCCTGCGGCGGCAAGTGCCTTCTGCATAAAGGGCTCAACGCGGGGCAGCCACGCCGGTGCCGGAAAGCCCTCTTCCACGCTCACCAGAACATTATTTGCCATTGCTTTTTCCTTTTTCAGCCTTCACTTCTTTCTTTACCTTTGCGCCAGCCTTCTGCTTTGCAGCGGCATCGTCCCCGCCGGCCGCAGCAGCGCTGCTGCCTGCAGATGCACTGCTGTCGGCAGCTTCTTCTTCGTCATCCTCATCCTCGCCGACAGACGGCTCCACGCCGCGCACGCGGTTCAGCGTCCGGTCGCCCAAAACAGCTTCCTGCGGCTTTGCGCTGTCGGGATCCTTCTGGTCGGGGTACTCAATGCGGGAATGGTAGTAGCCGGCAAGCATCTGGACAAAGGCCTTGCGTATGATGGCAAGGTCCTTGAACGTCAGGCTGCAGTTGTCCAGCTGGTGCTCTTCAATCTTGGAATTAATCAGCATCTGGATGAATTTTTCCAGGCGCGGCACGGACGGCTTTTCCAGCGTGCGGCAGGCAGCCTCAACCGTATCCGCCAGCATAACGACCGCGCTTTCCCGCGTGGTAGGCGGATTTCCGCTGTAAGAGAAATCTTCGGGGTTCGCATTCGGGTCAGCCTGCTTGGCCTCGTTGAAAAAATACTTTATAACCTGGTTACCGTGGTGCTCGCTGATAATATCCACAATCTGCGGGGGCATGCGCATCTCGCGGGCCTTTTCCAGGCCCTTTTTCACATGGCTCCTGATAATGCTCACCGACAGGGACGGCGTCATGTCCTTGTGGATGTTCTCGCGTCCGGACTGATTTTCAACAAAATATTCAGGATTGTCCATCTTGCCGATATCGTGGAAGAATCCGCCCACGCGTGCAATCAGGGAATTTGCGCCGATTTCGCGGCAGGCGGCCTCTGCAAGCGAAGCAACCATCACCGAATGGTTGTAGGTGCCGCTCGCAGTCACCAGCATTTTCTTCATGATGGGGTTGTTCAGGTCGCTCAAATCCATCAGGCGGAACACGGACGCGGAATTAAGCACATATTCCAGCGGCGTCAGGAAGCCCAGGCACAGGATGCCGGACAAAAAGCCGTTAAAGGCAACACCCGTAAGGGAAAGCAGACCGTCCCCAAAGTTATCACTAAATATAATCTTAAACACAAACAGGAACACGGCGCTCAGCACAGCCTGCAGCAGCGACGCAAACACAATGTCGATGCGCCGCTCAATCTTGTGCACAATGCGCGCGGCAGACAAAGAGATGCAGAGCGTGTACAGGAAGGGCACCAGCTGGTACCCGGAAGCATTCAGCACCCCAAAGGCCGCATGCAGGGCAAAATAGAGCGCGTCAAGCTGCCCGAACAGGATTGCCATCAGGAACGCGCAGAATGCAACGGGCAGAATAACTCCCAGCGCGTAGGGCGAAGAAAAAATCACTGTCTTCATGCCCAGCACGGCAACCGCATACGTAAACAGGAAAAAGGCGTTTTCCGTTATCATTTCCTTGCCGGAGGGCTTCCGGCCCAGGCAGGTGGTACTGAACAGGAAAAAGTGCAGCACTCCCAGCATGATCAGGAAAATGACAGAATCCGCAAAGGCACGGTAGTCAATGTATGCACTGGATTCAGCCATGCGCTTGAGCTTTGCATAGCCTTCTTCCGTGATGGGAAAGCCCTTGCGGATAACCTTTTCGCCTTTCTGGACGGAAACGGGGTTGTCGTAGTCGGCAGGCAGCGATTTGTTCGCCCGGATGGTAATGTCCGAAACCTGCCCCACCTCGTAATCATTCAGATTATAGGAAGAAATGGTGTTCGTCGTTGCGATTCGGAAAAATGCAAGCAGCGACACCAGCACAAACATCACCAAAAAGGAGATGAGCGAGACAAAATTTTCCTTTACATACGTTCCCGCAGTTCCCGGACCCGGCCGGGAAGCGTTTTTCTTGTCAGAATTCTTCTCTGTTTTCATTCTCGTAAGCCTGAATTATTTTTTGCACCAGACCATTGCGGACAATATCCGCCGCAGTCAGCTTCTGTATGGCAATACCGGGGATGCCCCCCAGAACGTTCATTGCATGCTGCAGGCCGGACGGAACCCTGCGCGGCAGGTCAACCTGCGTCAGGTCGCCGGTCACAAAGACCTTGGAGTTTTCGCCCATGCGTGTCAGGAACATCTTCATCTGCTCGCGGCTGGTGTTCTGCGCTTCGTCCAGGATGATAACGCTGTCGTTCAGCGTGCGCCCGCGCATGTAGGCCAGCGGCGCAACCTCGATTATTCCGGTTTCCACCATTTTGCGGACGGTTTCGCGCGGCAGGATGGAGTGCATGGCATCGTAGAGCGGCCGGATGTAGGGATTGATTTTTTCCTGCAGGTCACCCGGCAGGTAGCCCAGACTTTCGCCGGCTTCCACAACGGGGCGGGTAAGCACAATGCCGCTCTTCTGGTGGCTCAGCACCAGCCGGAGCGCCTCGGCAACGGCAAGGAATGTTTTGCCGCAGCCGGCGGGGCCTTCCGCCAGCACCAGGTCGCAGGAACGCAGCAGGTGCACCAGTTCCGCCTGCCCCCGCGTGCGCGGATAGACCTTGCGGGTTCCGCCGGGCACCATAATGCTGCACTGCTCGAACAGCGCCCGGTTCCCCGCGGACGGCGCACGGAACTGCGCCATGTCTGCATGCAGGACGGACTGCACCAGGTCGGTGTCCGTAATTCCGGTACTACCGTCAGAAAGTTCGTCCAGAATGCGGTCAATGATAAAGCGGAAACGCTGCTCCACCTGCGGGTTCCCGCCGTCCACGGACAATTCATTTCCGCAGGCAAAGACCGGAACCCCAAGAAAGGATTCGATGAGCTTTAAATTACTGTCATTCGTCCCGCACACGCGCTGCAGCACGGTATTGTCGGGAACGATTATCGTATACGCTGACACTGCAACTTATTCTAATACAAGTATAACAAATCCGTCAATCGCCCGGCACAGGGCATGCAGCAACAACAAAAAATACGCTCCCAGCGAAAAACTGCCCGGCACCGTTTAGGCAACGTAATCCGTTGCCCTGTATCGCTGCGCGCTACAAAGACGGCACCGTTCAGTTTTTCGCTTCCGCGCATTTTTTAGCTGAATGCTGAAAACAAAGGTAGAAAATAGAAAAAAAAAAGCACCGTCCTGCTGGACGATGCTTGTGCACTAGTGGCAAGTGGGATCGAACCACCGACATACGGAATATGAGTCCGTTGTTCTACCGACTGAACTATGCCACCGTGAATGGACAGAGCATAGCACGGAACGGGTATCGGTGTCAAGAGCTGTACAGGAAAATTTCACAAAATGAGAGAAAAAAAATGCTCCGTCAGTGGGAAATAGTGGGAAACTGCCGGAGCA
>CADCQA010000179.1 GCA_902803415.1 uncultured Spirochaetaceae bacterium
GTAGCACAGCGCGGCGCTTTCGTGCTATAGTGGGGACATGGAATTTGGTCAGACGCAGGGCGGTGTTGCCGAGGACACACGGCTGGACGAGCCGCCTGAATACAGAGTTATACTGCTCAATGATGACTATACGACGAAGGATTTTGTTGTCTACGTGCTGGAACGTGTGTTTCACAAAGACAAAACGCAGGCGGTGCAGATAATGGAATCCGTGCACCGCAGCGGCCGGGGCGTTGCCGGCGTCTACACCTATGATATTGCGGCAACACGTGCCCAGATGACGATGAGTATGGCGCGCCAGGAGGGCTTTCCCCTCAGGTGCGAACTTGAACGCTGCTAAGGAGAGAACGATACGTATATGAACCTTGACGGTCAGCTGGAACGCATCCTCAACGATTCTTACAAAGAAGCCTGTGCGCGGCGCAATGAATTTTTTACGCCGGAGCATCTGCTGCGCACGGCAATGCAGCAGAATTTCGTCCTTGAACTGCTGATTACCTGCGGTGCCGATGTGCAGGCAATCATTGCGGAACTCGACCAGTTTTTGATGACGCACATCCCTGTGTTCACCGACGCGGAAAAGGGGCGGCGGGACGCGGAACCGACCGTCGGCCTGAAGTCCGTCATGGAGCGGGCCGGAATGCAGTGTGCCAATGCCGATAAAAAATACATAGAAACCGAAGACGTGCTGGTGAGCATGGTTGATGAGGAAAAGAATTTCTGCTCGTACATCCTGCGGAAAAACGGGGTGGACAGGCTTACGCTCATCGAAGTCATCAGCATTGAACGCAACCAGCGGAACGGAGATTGTGAGTCCGGGGACGAAGCTGACGCTGAAGCCGGCACTGCTTTTTCCTCCGGGGAAGATGCGGATGAGCAGGAAGAAGAAACATTCCGTCCGCAGATTCCCGGCGCGGGTGCACAGAAATCGGCGCTGGAAAAATATGCCGCTGACCTGACGGAACGGGCGCGCCGCGGAGAACTTGAGCTGCTTGTGGGGCGCGACGAAGAGATTGAACGGACGGTGCAGGTGCTGTGCCGCCGTACCAAGAACAACCCGCTCCATGTGGGCGACGCGGGTGTTGGCAAAACCGCCATCACCGAAGGGCTTGCCTGCCGCATTGCAAAGGAACTGGTTCCGGAGCCGCTCAAGGGATTTTCCGTGTATTCGCTGGACATGGGCAGCCTGCTTGCGGGAACAAAATTCCGCGGCGATTTTGAAGAGCGGCTCAAGCGGATTACCAACGAGCTGCTGGAAAAACAGAAAGCAATTCTTTTCATCGATGAAATCCATACCATCATCGGAGCGGGCGCCGTGGGAAACGGTGCGCTGGATGCCGCCAACATACTCAAGCCCCTGCTGACCAGCGGAAAAATCCGCTGCATCGGTTCAACGACGTTTGAGGAATACACAAAAATATTCGAGAAGGACAGGGCGCTTGCCCGCCGCTTCCAGAAGATTGACATACTGGAGCCTTCCCCGGAAGAAGCCGTCCGCATTCTGAAGGGGCTTGCTCCCCGCTACGCGCAGTACCACGGCATTACCTATTCCGCGGAGGCGCTGCAGGAAGCGGTTTCGCTTTCCGTTCAGTACCTTGGCGACCGGCGGCTGCCGGACAAGGCCATCGATATCATGGACGAGGCGGGTGCGTACCTGCGCATACATGCGGGGCGTAGCCGGACGCAGGGGGCAGCCGGACAGCAGGCGGTGCGGCGGACTCCGGTGGTTACCGTGAGCACCGTGCGCAAGGTTGCGGCAAAGATGGCGCGGCTTCCGCTGGAAAACGTGGGGCAGAGCGAAAAGGAGCGGCTGCGCGACATTTCCGCTACGCTTTCTGCGCAGATATTCGGGCAGGCGGAAGCTGTGGAAGCTGCAAGCCTTGCCGTAAAAAAAGCCCGCGCCGGATTCCGCAACCCGGACCGGCCGGAAGCAGTGTTCCTCTTTGTGGGACCAACGGGTGTGGGCAAGACGGAACTTGCCCGCGCTCTTGCCGCTGTGCTCGGCGAAAAACTGCTCCGCTTTGACATGAGCGAGTACCAGGAAAAATATTCTGTCAGCAGGCTCATCGGTTCAGCTCCCGGCTACGTCGGCTACGAGAACGGCGGGCTGCTCACCGACGCCGTGCGCAAGGACCCGCATGCCGTCATCCTTTTTGATGAGATTGAAAAGGCGCATCAGGACATCTACAATATATTGCTGCAGGTGATGGATTACGGCACGCTGACGGACAATCAGGGGCGCCGCGCCGATTTCAGGAACAGCATCATCATCATGACGAGTAACGCTGGTGCGCGCGACATGGAGAAGGGCAGTGTCGGCTTTGCTGCGGGGACTGCGGCGGACAAAAACGATGCGGCAACGCTGAAGGAAGCCGTCGGCAAGGCGTTCAGCCCGGAGTTCCGCAACCGTCTTGATGCGGTCATTCCCTTTGCGCACCTTTCACCCGCCGTTACGGAAGACATTGCACGCAAGGCAATTCGCGCGATTGCGGAGCGGCTGGCTGCAAAGAAAGTGCAGCTTTGCGCAACTGATGCGGCGGCGGCGCTCATTGCAGCGCAGGGCTACAGCCGGGAATTCGGGGCGCGCAACATCAGCAGGACGGCAGAAGAACTTGTGGCGGCGCCGCTGGTGGACGAGGTGCTTTTCGGCAGGCTTTCTTCCGGGGGAAGCGTAACGGCGGATGCACAGGACGGCAGGATTGTATTTTCCTATGGAAAACGCGATTGACCCCGCCGCAATTATAGCGTTTCCGCCGCCGCGCAGCAGGCAGCCGCTGCGGAACATCTGCGCTGTTACAGAAGACATTCCGCTCCAGCTTCTCTATTCTGCCTACATGCAGGGCATTTTTCCCTGGTTCAACGAGGACGAAGGCGACCCGGTGCTCTGGTACAGCCCGGAGCCGCGCTTCTGCCTGCGGATGGAGCAGCTGCATGTGCCCCGGAGCATAGACCGCTTTTTGAAGCACACGCCTTTTACCTACACCATGGACCGCTGTTTTACCCGTGTTATGGAAGCCTGCCGCGACATGAACCGCAGCGGGCAGAACGGTTCCTGGATTGGGGAAAAAATGCTTGCCGCGTATACAGCGTTCCACCGGGCGGGCTATGCGCACAGCATTGAGGCCTGGCACGGAAATGAACTTGCGGGCGGCTTTTACGGGGTGCTCATCGGGAGCGTGTTCTGCGGGGAAAGCATGTTTACGCGGGAAAGCGAAAGTTCAAAAAGCGCGTTTGTACTGTTTGCCCGCGCCTTTGCTGCATGCGGCGGCCGGCTGATTGACAGTCAGGTTTATACGGAAAATATTGCCCGCTACGGGGCGGCGAACATCAGCCGGGATGCCTTTCTGCGGCTGGAAAAAGAATATCTATATCTTCCCCTGGAAGGAAACTTAGAGGAAACATTTACCGTGCTTGCAGCATCTTGTGCTGCCCGCGGACAATAGAGCGCCGCTTTCTGGCGGCAAAATCATTCTTCGGCGGAAGTGCCGCCCGGTTCTGCTGCGGGGCTGCCCTTTCCCGCGCATTCGCTGCACAGGCCGTAGAACACGGTGCGGAAGGGGTTCAGCGCAAAACCGTGCCCGGCGGCAAGGTGGCGCTGAATGTCTTCCAGTTCCCTGCATTCCAGATGGAAAAGCTTTCCGCAGCATTCGCACTTAAGGTGGAAATGCCTGCGGTCTTCCGGGCAGCCGTCGCCTGCCACGTAGGAAAAGCAGGCGGCAGATTTTTCGTCGATGACATATTTCTGCACCACGCCTTCTGCAACAAGCTTTTCCAGATGGCGGTAAATGGTTGCAAGCCCGATGGGGATATTCTTGCGTGAAAAATAGTCACGGACTTCCTCGACGGTAAAATGCCTGCCGCCGGTCGTCTTCAGATAATCCAGCAGAATCTCCTGCTGCCTTGTCCTGTACGGTGCCCTTGCTGCCATCTGCCGTTCCGAATCTGCCGGTGCTGCGCTTAGATGCGGTGCATCTCGCTGAAGACCTTTTCGTTCATGACGTTTACTTCTACGCCCATCGCCGCACCTTTTTCGGTCAGCTGGCTGCGTGCGGCATCAATGCCAAGGTCGGCGCCGCTGAAATCAACGACCATCATCATGACGAAGTTGCCGCTCAGGATGGTCTGCGTAATGTCTACAATATTGATGGAATGTTCTGCAAGGTAGGCGGACACTTTTGCAATAATGCCGACTTTGTCGCCGCCTACAACAGTGATGATTGCTTTCATGGAAGCTATTCTACCGCATAACGTTTTTCTGCGCAAGCATTGCCACGCATTGCAAACGCTGGAGCGGTTCTGCCCCGGCGCTCAGCTGCGCTTTCCCCAGATGGGCGTCAGCTTGATTTTGTCGTGCCAGAAGATGACGGTAAGCGTTATTCCCAGTGCAAGCAGGATGAATCCTATGCCGCCGAAGAGCGTTCCCAGCAGGTACAGCTCCTCAAATGAATTTATTTTTGCGGAGCCGGGTTTGTTCTTTGCATAAAGAATGCTGATTTCCTGCCCTGTTTTGTATCGAGGAGGCTTGTTCCCCATGTTGGATTGTATGGTGTATTGTGTTCCGTTTTCGTCCGTATAGGCAAAGACCGGGTAGTATACAGACGTGTTTTTGCCGGTTGATACCAGTTTGTTTTCAATGACAGTTCCGCGGGTTTCAACGGCGTGAGAGACAAAGATGCAGGTGTACAGCGTGATTGCCAGCCCCGTGATGAACCAGCAGCCGCCAAAAAGCGAAAAGAAAATGCCATACGCCTTGGGGGAGTATGTTCTATAGAAGAATACGTTCATGGTCACCTCGAAACGCCGCTTTCTGCTGCGCGGGCAAGAAAAAAGGCTTCCCGGAGGAAGCCTTTGTGTGGAGATGACGGGAGTCGAACCCGTTACCTCTTGCATGCCATGCAAGCGCTCTAGCCAGTTGAGCTACACCCCCAAATAATGAGGACATTCTAGCAGAAAATGCCCCCTTGGTCAACGGGAAAACGGCAAATTTCCGTGGAAATCTATTTTTGCGCGGCCTCCTCATGCTGCTTCTGCTTTTTGGTGAACGAAACCTTTTCGGAAAGGTTTTCGCGGACGGATGCCTTCAGGTGTTCCAGCGCAGCAGAAAAATCGGAGCTGCTCATCGAAGGGAATTTCTTCAGCCAGAACACGGCAGTCTGCTGCAGGCGGGAGTAAGAATCCACGGTTTCCAGGAATTTCTTGCTGAACAGCTCTGTGTTGATCTGCGCATGTTCTTTTATGGAAGCAATCATGCTCTGCAGGGATTCCGGCCGGAACCATTCCTCGCCTTCAAAGCGTTCTTTAAGCTGCTCGCCAAAGAGCTTGAACTTTGCAAGCGTTGCGGTAAAGTCGACGAGTTTGTGCAGCGTCAGGAGTATGTCTGCCGTCAGCACGCAGGCAAGCGTCAGCGCAATGTTGCTTTCGTAGCGGCAGATGAGCGGAATATCCAGCAGGTGCTGCAGGGCCGGATGCATGATGTGTTCCAGCGCAACGCCGCCTATGCCGAATGCCACGGAATTCAGCAGGCAGACGCGCCCGTTCAGGTTGCATTTCTGGTCGGAGTAATCCCACCACTTTGCATGGAACAGGCGTTCCAGCAGCCAGCTTGAAAAATATTCCAGCGAACTGGTAACAAAGACGGACGCAAGGAAGAGGCGCACATAGGTTTCCCGCCACGGGTACAGAAGGTACAGTATGCCCAGCGCCCCGAAGCCGTAGATGGGGCAGATGGTGCCGTGCAGCATGCCGCGCTTTACGATTTTGCGCGTGCCTACCGTGCACCAGATTTCTTCGCACACCCATCCTACAAATGAATAGGCGATGAACATGAGGAACAATCGTGAAAACTCTTCTTCCGGCATGGTGATGTCTGGCATAGTGTACTCCTTTATAGTGAACGGGCTTGGCCTTCTCTGTTTTTTGCGCGGGCTTCAGGGCCGGGGAATGGCGCCGCCTTTGAGCAGCGCGGCAAAGGTGCCGATGTAGGCATCCACCCGCTCCAGCCCGTGGCCGTCCGGCGGCGGTGCGAACAGCTGGCCTTCCCCGGAATCCGGGTTTGCCGCCACAATGCTTTTGCGCTCCATAAGATACTGGTTTAGGAATTCCCGCACGGCAGCACAGAAGCAGATTGAAGTACCGTGAATGCGTTCCTGCGGCACCGCAATTTTCTGCACGCTGCGCAGCGCCTCCAGCACGCTGTCTGTCTGCGCAATCAGTTTGCTGTTCTGTGCGTCTATGATGTCCGCCGCATCTTTGCTGAAGTATTTCTGGCTTTCGATGAATGTGTAAATCTGGAAGAGCGGCATTTTTTCATGCATGCGGAAGTAACGGTTGACAATGCCTTTCAGCACTGTTTCTGCCGGGTACTTCCGGGCAATGCCCAGAATGTCTGCGGGAGCGAATGTTATTGCTTCTATATACTCTGCGCATGATGCCATCGCCTGCCGGATAAGGTCGTCGCGGCTGGCAAAGTGGTTGTACAGCGATGCCTTCTTTATGCCCAGCCTGTCCGCCACATCCTTGAGGCTCGTCGCCCCCGCGGAACAGAAAAATGAGGCATCCAGCAATGCGCGTATGATGTCGTCTTTTGTAATGCGTTCGCCCATGCAGAACTCCCAAACGGTAGTCCTATTGTACACCAGTCAAGTTCACTTGTAAAGTGTGGGCAGGCAAAGCTGCTTATGCGAGCCGGGGCGCCGCATTTCAAAGGAACTTGTCCGCGGGCTTTTGTTTTGCTATATTTGATGTATGGCACTACCGAGCTTTCCCGATTTTGTCCCGGTTGAACTGGCTTTAAAAGATGAACTTGAAGCCTTTTTCCGTCCGCTGGATGACGGCATCTGCGAGAATACCTTTGCGTCTCTTTTTCTTGCGTCACGCGCAAGTCCCCACGAGGTGAGCCGTCTTGGGGAGCATTCCCTTTTGGTGAAGGGGACGGAAGCGGTGCCCGGCGGCGGCGTTCCGTTTGCCCGGATTGCCGGTGATTTTCCTGCTGCCGGGGAGCTGGCTGCGCTGCTTTCCCACCCGGCGCTGGGCGGCTGCCGCGTGCTGCGCGACATTCCTGCGCCTGTTGCGGCAGATGCTTCGCTGGCGGCGGTGCTGCCTCACCCTGCGGAGCTTGACCGCGATAACTGCGACTACCTGTACCGGCGCAGCGAGCTTGCGGAACTGAAAGGCAAGGCGTTCCACAAGAAAAAGAATCTGCTGAACCAGTTCAATGCTGCTTTCCGTGCAGACTTCCGCCCGCTGGACGACGAAACTGCTGCAGATGCCCTGCTCGTGCTGGATGCATGGGCGGTACAGGCACTGGACGGCAGCGATGAAGTGCAGTGCAGGGCAGCGCTCCGCTGGCGGAAGGAACTGGGGCTCTACGGCTTTGTGCTGTATGCGGACGGCGCACCTGCTGCATTCAGCCTGGGTGAAGAGCTCCGCGGCGGGACGGTGTTCGACTGCCACTTTGAAAAAGCCCTGGAAAGCGTGCACGGCAGCTATCAGGCGGTAAATGCCTTTACGGCACGCGCGCTGCCGGAACGCATACAGTTTATAAACCGTGAGCAGGATTTGGGGAACGCCGGTCTGCGGCAGGCAAAGCTGAGCTACCGCCCCTGCGCCATGGTAGAAAAATTCCGCGTTCCGCTGGACCGTGAGTAGCAGTCGCGGGTGATAGGCTTGAC
>CADCQA010000180.1 GCA_902803415.1 uncultured Spirochaetaceae bacterium
CATGACAACCGAGTATCTTTTCCGCCTGATTCAGTCCATTTCGTCTCCAAAGGCAGAACCTTTCAAACTCTGGATGGCTCAGGTTGTGAAGGAAATTTCAGAAAGCACAAATCCCGAATGTTTTTCTGACCACATTCAAAATGCCGTTGACGGTGCGACAATTGCCAAAAATGCCAGAATAAAGCTTGCGTAGAAAACCGGAAAAGCTGTTGTTACTCCATTGAACGCAAGAGAAGGAATAGGTCAAGTTAGCGACAAAAAAGCATTCGTTTTTCTTGAAGACGAGGAAGAAAAATGAAAGCGGAATATAGGAGGTTAGGCAAACAGAAATATTGACAATAGATGAATAATTTTGTATGCTTTTGCTGACAAGGATGTCTGTCCCGGATGAATGTATTGTCCGGGTAGACATCCTTTTTTTGTTTTCAGGAGAATGGGCGGGAATTCCGCGGTATTTCTTCTGCGTAAGGGGGCAGATTCGATGTGTGGTTTTGTTGGGGCTTTTGATGGAGCTGGGGCTTCCCGTCCGGTGGACGAGGAGCTGAGGAATATTGTGCTCGACATGTCGCGGAAGATACGGCACCGCGGGCCGGACTGGAGCGGGGTCTATGCCGGGGGGAATGCGGTGCTTTCCCACGAGCGTCTTGCCATTGTTGACCCGCTGAGCGGCAGGCAGCCCCTGCTGAGCGCGGACGGAAAGCTTGTCCTTGCTGCGAACGGCGAAATCTACAATCATCAGGAAATCCGCCGCCGCCTTGAAGGAAAGTATCTTTTCCAGACCGGCAGCGACTGCGAGGTAATCCTTGCGCTGTACCGTGAAAAAGGCGTGAATTTCTTTGAGGACTTGAGCGGCATATTCGCCTTTGCCCTCTACGATGCAGAAAAAGATGTCTATCTGGTGGGGCGTGACGAAATCGGTGTTATTCCGCTGTACCAGGGCTGGGATAAAGAAGGCCGCTACTATGTGGCCAGCGAGCTGAAGGCTCTTGAGGGCGTCTGCGCCACGGTGGAAGAATTCCCCAACGGCTGCTACTTCTATTCTCCGGACAAGCAGCCGGTGCGCTGGTATCACAGGGACTGGGAATCATTTGACGCAGTAAAGAATTCACCCTGTGCCTGCGATGCTTCTGGTGCAGTCATCCACCCGGAAGTAATTGCGAAAATCCGCACTGGTCTGGAAGATGCTGTCCGTCAGCAGCTGATGAGCGATGTTCCGTACGGCGTGCTGCTGAGCGGCGGCCTGGATTCATCCATCATTGCTGCCGTTACGCAGAAATATTCCAAAAAGCGTGTGGAAACCGGCAGCCGCCAGGATGCATGGTGGCCGCAGCTGCACAGTTTTGCCGTGGGCCTGGAAGGTTCCCCGGATCTTGCTGCTGCCCGGAAAGCCGCGGAAAGCATCGGCACGGTGCACCACGAAGTGCATTTTACCATTCAGGAAGCGCTGGATGCCCTGCCGGATGTTATCTATCATATTGAAACCTATGACATTACCACGGTTCGCGCAAGCACGCCGATGTACCTGCTTGCCCGCGCAATAAAGGCGATGGGCATAAAGATGGTGCTGAGCGGTGAAGGAAGCGATGAGCTGTTCGGCGGCTATCTGTATTTCCACAAGGCACCGGACGGGCGGGAATTCCACGAGGAACTGGTGCGCAAGATGAGCAAGCTGCACCTGTACGACTGCCTGCGCGCAAACAAATCCCTTTCTGCCTGGGGCGTAGAAGGCCGCGTTCCCTTCCTTCACAAGGAATTCATAGACACTGCCATGCGGCTGAATCCCGCGGACAAAATGAGCATCCGCCTGCCGGACGGCAGCCAGCGCATGGAAAAATGGATTTTGCGCAAGGCATTCGAAGACCTGCTCCCCGCCGACATCTGCTGGCGTCAGAAAGAGCAGTTCTCCGACGGCGTCGGCTACAGCTGGATAGACACCCTCAAGGAAATGACGTCGCAGAAGGTTTCCGATGCAGAGTTTGCCCAGCGTGCGCGCCGGTTCCCGGTCAACACGCCGGTAACAAAAGAGGAATATTTCTACCGCGATATTTTCTCCCGCTTTTTCCCGGAAGACAGCGCTGCCATGACGGTGCCGCATGAGGCAGG
>CADCQA010000181.1 GCA_902803415.1 uncultured Spirochaetaceae bacterium
CCCCAGGCAGTTCCGTTCGCACTGAGCGAACCTTTTTCCGAAGCAATGCTTTTCAGCTGCCGCCAGTCCGTGTCCTTCAATTCCACGGTGTAATTTTTTTCGCTGCCTTCCGGAATACGGAACGTGCCTTCAACAAGCGTGCGGTCGTAAATGCGGAAGCTGACGGTTTCGCCGGGTTTGTACAGGCCCCTGTCAGTAAAGATGAAAGCGGTCATCTGCGGACGTTCCGCGGCAGCTGTGTTGCCGCCGTCCCACACATTGTAGGAGGGGCTGCGGTGGCGGATGCGGTCATCCGAGGTTTTTGCTTCTATAAAAAGCTGCCCGTATTCCTTCAGCGCGCTGCCAAGCTGCCCGCTCTTAAAGGAAAGTTCTGCCATGCCGTCCTTGCCGCTGACGGCGCTGCAGAGCGGCGAAAATTTCCCCGTAAGCTGCTCTGCTTCGCCCAGGCCGTTCGGCACCATGAATGCAGAGACCTGCGCGCCGGGCACCGGTTTTCCCGTGCTCACGCTGGTTACCAGAACGACGGCGCGGTTGTACGCAAAGCGCACGGTGACGGCAAGGTCGCTCACCTGCAGGAACTGTTCGTTCCGGTACGTACTGTGCTGCGTAACCAGTTCCTTGCTGCGCCAGTCCGTGTACTGGTAATTGTAGGCAATGTCCGCGGAAAAACGAAGCGCACCGCGCCAGCCTCCCGCCGTTTTTTCAAGGAAGGGCCGAAGATCCACGCGTTCCTGCACAATCTGATTGCGGGGTAACGATGCCGGGTCAAGCGTAAAAGTCTGTTCTGCCGCAGCGGAAGGACTGCCGTCCGCGCCGGTAAGCGGCGTAACGGTGTACTGCGAGCCGGCCAGTATGTTCTGGTGCTCAAAGCTGACGGCCGGATTCTGCACCGGTTCCAGCGCGCTCCAGCCGGAGCTGTTAAAGCGGGCAAAGCTGCGCGCCTGCGGCACGGTAACCGTAACAGTGTACGGTTTTCCGAGCGTGCGCCCGTAGATGTCGCTAAATCCTGCGTCCAGCGTGAGCGTGTAGCTGCTGCCGTACGTGACGGGCAGCCCGTGCACAACAAGCACAGAACTGTTAACAGCAATGTTTTCCGCCGTAAGCGGGGTACCCAGACTGGTGCTGATGTGCTGCACGGCGGCCGCTTCCGTACCCTGCGCAAGCGGCGTGCTGAAGGTAAGCAGCACAGGATTGCGGTAGTCCCGCGCGTACCAGGAAGGATTCATGTTGCAGCCCCGCACCTCAAAGGGAATCAGCGTGTGGAACTGCTGCCTGCGTTCCTGCGACGTGGGCCAGCAGCCGCTGTCCGCCTCCGCACCCTTTGCGAGCGTTACCACGATATCAGTGTTTTCCGGCGGCGTGTCCTTCAGCTGCAGGCGCACGATTTTTTCGCCCGCCTGCACCGCCGTAAATGCAAGCGCTGTGCCGCCCGCCGTAACATTGATGTGCTGCGAAACAACCGCCGCGTTGACCGGCGCATTAAAGAACACGGCAATGTCCTGCGCCAGCTTGGGAGGCACGCTGCTGCTGTCCACATAGCCGCCTTCAAGCGAGCGCCCGTAGCCCGGCTGTATGCGGGCAAGCTTCAGCTCTTCCGTGTGGAAGCTGAAGGAATGTTCACCCTGCAGCACATTGCCCTTGAGCGAACGCAGTTTTGGATTCACCGTAACAGTGTAGCGTTTCTGCGGAATGGCAGCTTCGGCGCTTTCAAAGCCAAGGATACTGGTGCCGTACCAGCGGAAGGTTCCCCTGAGCGGAGGCGTTATGCTGAAGACATCAGACTTGTCGGTAGGAGTGCCCAGTTCCTTGAGCGCCACCACCGGCTCTGAAAACTGCACCTGGATTGACGGATACTGCACCGCTGCCGGAAGCTCATCCTGCGGGGTCATGCTGATAACCGTAAACGCAGCAGCGCTGTCCTTTGCCGCCTGAGCCGGTGCGGGGAACGCGAGTGCCGCCGCCGTAAATGCCGCCGTACAGATAAGCCGTGATGATTGCTTTAAAAAAAATGCCATGATA
>CADCQA010000182.1 GCA_902803415.1 uncultured Spirochaetaceae bacterium
CGGTGCACCGTTTTCTGCGTAGGTTTCAGCGGGGAAGCTGGCGGACGGAATCCCGGATGATGAGGTTTCCGCTGATGACGGTCTGCCCGTGCGTGTAAGGCTGCCCGGAAATTTTTTTCAGCAGCAGTTCGACTGCGGCGCGGGCAAGGGCATCGGGTGCAATGCCGACCGTCGTGAGCGCGGGGACTGAAGTTCCGCTGGAAACAAAATTGTCAAAACCCACCACCGAAATGTCGCGGGGAACCTCGTAGCCGTTTTTGCGGAGCACCTCGATGAGCCGGACCGCGGTTTCATCACAGTTGCAGACAAAGGCGGTGGGCATGTGCTGCGGCAGCTGGATTGCTTCGTACAGCCCCTTCTGGTTGCGGTCGTTGATAATGTCGTCCACGGAAACCGGCAGCCCGTTTTCCAGCATGGCCTTCATGAATCCCATGAAGCGGTCGGTGATGCTTGTTGTTGCATTGAAATTACCGACGAAGCGGATGTCGCGGTGTCCCTGTGCGATGAGGTAACGCGTCATCTTGTACTCGCTGAAAAAGTTGTCCGTAACGACGGCGTCGGTATCTTCTTCACCCGTATAAAAATCAAGAAAGATAAAATGTTTGTGGCGGCGGGCAAAATAATGTGCGTAGCTGCTGCTGGTCTGCCCCAGCAGGATGATGCCGTCAACCTTTTTGTCCTGCACCACGCGGGGCATTATCAGGTCGGATTCATCTTTGTCAGACAGCTGCTCCATAATGGCATAGAAACCGTTTGCAAGCAGCTCGCGCGAAAGGGCATTGTACAGCGTCCAGTAGAAGGAAGTGCTCCGCTCAAAGAAATGTTCGGGAATGATGATGCCGATGTTGCCGGTGGCATGTTCCCCGCAGCGCAGCCCCAGATGCGACTTCTTGCGGTAGCCCATTGCTGCCGCAAGTTCCTTTATTTCCCTGCGCAGTTCATCGCTCACCCCGTCTTTGTCTGCAAGAGCCTTGGAAACGGTGACGATGCTGACGTTCATCTTTTTTGCAATATCAGAAAGCCTGACCCTGTGTGAATCTGCCATGTTCCCATTTTAATGCGCTTCTGCCAAAAACTCAACAGCGTGCGGGCGGCCTGCGCAGGCAATGCTGCTATTCTGCCGCAGCCGGTGTTTCCGTGCGGAGCGCCTGCAGTGCCGCATCCAGCAGTGAGGGGAAGTACCAGGTGCAGTCTTCGCGGTTGAACAGCCCGTAGCGCCCGGTATAATCTTCGTCCTCTCCGGGGAATGGCCGGCCGTTGTCCCAGAGTACGCAGGGAATATGGTCCCGCCGCGCCGCATCAAAGAAGCAGGAGAACCACATTTCGCGGGCAGTCAGGTTGTCCTTGTTCGTTGCGCCGCATTCTGTAACGGCGACCGGAATTTTTTCCACCACAAATTTTTCGTAGAGCGCGGAAAAATACGAAGCGATGACATCCTGATAGTCCTGCGTGAGCACGCTGTCTCCGGGCGAGGCCGATGCAAACTGCTCCGGCAGGTACAGGTGTACGGAAATCGCAAGCCTGTCCGGGGCAACGTCCTTTGGCAGGAAGAATGTTCCGGAGAGCGCGGCGTCTGCAGATGCACCGTATGCGGGTACCATGACAATCCGCTTCTTGTTGTTGCCGCGGCTTGCCCTGATGACGTCAAGACAGGTCTGCTCGTATGCGCGGATAACGCCCATGCTGCTCAGGCAGTCCATGTCGTTGTGCTGGTAGTCCCATTCGAATTCCGTTCCGATAAGGCGCGGTTCGTTGAGCAGTTCAAATATCAGGTGATGGTCGTAGCCGTTGTTGAATGCAAGGGCAATCTGCGCCCACACGTTTATCAGAAAATCTTCGGAGATAAGCTTGCTGTTTACGTCGGGATAGTAGCCCTGTCCTTTCTTTGGAAGAGATGTGGATGCATTGTCGTGGTGCATGTTCAGTATGACGAACATGCCTTCTGCAATTGCCCAGTCCACGACGGTTTTTACCCGGCGCATCCATGCCGGGTCAATCGTGCATTTTGCATCGGTGATATGGTTATGCCAGCTTACCGGAATGCGGACGGTCTTTATGCCGGATGCTGCAAGCGCACGGAACATATCCTGCGTAACCGGCGGCATGCCTCCGCTCGTCTCCGAGGAAAGTCCTTCCCCGCCCACAAGTTCCAGTGCATTGCCCAGGTTCCAGCCCAGCCCCATCTCTTCGAGTACGGCCTTTGCTTTCTTTGTGGGGAACGCAACGCTGCCGCCGTCCCGCACGGCATGTGCTGCATCAAAACTTTTCTTTGGACTTGCTGCCCCGGCCGCTGCAAGCGGCAGCAGGAACAGTACCACGCACACAAAGCCCGCGTGGAAAAACCGGGAAACGCGCCTGCAAACCATAACTACCTCCTGGATGCTTTCAGTATACCATGCGGGCCGCACCTTTGTCAGCAGTGCACGAGGATTGGGCAATCATGCCGTAACCATGCCGTAACCTGTCCGCCTTGACAGTGCTGGGGGAATGCTGCATTATATGCTCTATGAAAACAAAACTGTTTCTTTTCGTATTTTTTCTGGCGGCGGTGCTTGCTCCTCTGTCTGCGGCAAGCAGTTCCTTTATCCGCATTGACGATCCCGAAGACGGAGACACCCGTTATGTCTACAACGCAGAAGACCTGACCGGCACCAAGTACACGTTCCACGGTTCAGTATCCGCTGACTGCGTTTCAATCCGCGTCATCTGGAGCCTGGGCGATGCCGCGAACATAAACGAATATCTTTACAACGGTTCCAGTCCGGTGAAGGGCATAGAGATTGATGACTTTACGCTCAAGCAGTACAAGGCCGGGCAGAAAAGTTTTGAATACAATGTTTCGGAGCGGCTTGCCAACCTGAAGTTCGGCTCCAACCATTACCTGTTCATCGCAAAGTTCAAGGACGGACGCTACAAGAGCGTGCCGCTTACGCTGTATGTTTACGCGGGCGGCGCGGCAGAGAAGGGTAAGCCTGTCATCTACCTGTACCCCACAAAGAAGCAGACCGTCAAAGTTTCCGTTGCACCCGACGGCGGCGTTACGGAATCAATCCCGGAGATGGGCAAAGGCTGGAAGGTTACGGCGTATCCGGACGGCCGCATCGTGGACAGCAAAACGAAGCAGGAATATCCGTACCTGTACTGGGAAAGCCTTGATTCCAGCCCGGCAATTGACCGCTCCGAAGGTTTTGTCGTGGAGACGGAAAAACTGGATTCGTTCTTTACGGAAAAGCTTGGCATCCTTGGCCTGAACGAAAACGAAATCCGCGACTTCTGCGAATACTGGGTGCCGGAGCTGAACAAAAACGGCAAGCCCTGGCAGTTCATTACCTTCCACCCGCAGAGCCGCATCGATGCTGAGGCACCGCTTTCCGTTTCTCCGAAACCCGATTCCGTCATCCGCGTGTTCTTTGACCATGCGGGGCTTGATGCTCCGTTCGAGACTGCCGGGCAGCAGCTTGTTCCCGCCCGCCGCAGCGGTTTTGCCGTGGTGGAATGGGGCGGCAGACGCTATAAATGAGGCTCCGTGCCGTTTTTGGGGCAGTGCTGCTTACCGCCGCTGCCCTTGTTTTTTCCTGCAGCAGCATGCGCCGGGCGGCGGACAGTGCACCCGTCCGGGTTGCCTACCAGTACCCCGGCGACACGGGCATGTGGAAGCATATTTTTTCTGCTTCGGATGCGTACCTGGTGCCGCAGGCAGCCCCCGCATCGCTCATCATTCCCCACCACGACATAACGGTTTCGCAGCAGAACAGCATGTACAAGGCGGCCGCGCGCTGTTTGCAGCCGGACGTCATTGTGCTTGTCGGGCCGGACCACTACGAGCAGGGAAAGGCGTGCATTGC
>CADCQA010000183.1 GCA_902803415.1 uncultured Spirochaetaceae bacterium
ATAAATATGTGAAATTCCTCCCCCTATAGAGTGATTTTTATTGATTTTTGGTCAGTTAATGCTCAACGGCAGAAAAGCTGCTGAGACTTCCGAATTGTATAACGGGCTTGAAATAAACGTGCTGCCTGTGTGGAAGTGGATACTGCTTAACGGGAATAACTAACAGCTGCAGTTTCCTTCTTGTCCCCCCGTCTGCTTTCGTGCTAAGATGGAGCGTGACGGCGCAGAGGCGTTGTCGGGGCTGCGAGGGGGAGTGCTGCGCCGGGTGCGGGCGGATTTTTTTTGCAAGGAGCGGACATGAAAAACTTTGCGGTATTCATTGCGGTGGCGCTGCTGCACCTTGCCGTATTGCCGTATGCTGCTGCCGTAACAAAACAAACGGTCGTATTCAGGGGGCGGAGCGGCAACCTGACGGCGGAGGTCCCGGAAGATTTGGTTCCGCTCCTGGAGGACAATCGGGTTTCCATAGAGCGGGCGCTGCAGGACAATAATGTTTCCCAGTCAGAATTGAACAACATCAGCAGCACTATCTGCAACCAGTATGATGCAATTCACATTGATTTTCTCTATTCAAAACTGCTGAACGGAATTCTGGATGTGAGCGGGCTGGTGGACAGGGTTATTCCGAACTCTCAGGCTCAGCAGAGTGTGTGGGCGCAGTCTCTTATTTCTTCCAACCGCCCGGAAAAATACAAGGTTGCGGGCGGCGGTCTGAACATGGGCATGACGGTATTCGGGTTCAATGTGCTGGAAGGTTTGACCGGTCCGCTTGGCATGAAGAAGCTGAGCCTCGGCCCGGTTTTCCTGCCCACGCTCACGCTTGATGCCCGTGTGTGCGGTTTTGTGGTTCCCATGGATTTTGGCCTTGCTTTCAGCATGTTTGATACATCGGCGATTGGCCCTGTTTCCCGGGCACTGGATCCGGTAAGCTTTAATTTTCTGACAATCGGCGGCGATGTGCGCTATGCATTTTTCAACGGCAAGCGGAGCCATGTTACGGCATCCGGCGGGGCCGGGATCTACTACACAAAGTCTGGCCTTGGCATAGACGGCGACAGTGCGCAGGTTTCCATTGATTTCAGTACGCTGACGGCGTTCCTGAGCGCGCAGGCATCCTATAAATTCCATGTGCTGGTTCCCTTCCTGGGGGCGCGCTTTATGCTGAGCCGTTCTGACGTCAACTGGAATGTGCATGCAAACTGGAACAAAATCCTGGACGCGGAAAACAGCAGCCTGATTCGGGATGCTGTCCGTTACCATATTCTGCCGTCGACGATGGCGGGTTCGGGCACGTCGCATATCTGGGAGAATCCCAAGCTGGACATCTACGGCGGACTTGGCTTTGAGTTCGGGGCGTTCTACCTTACGACGGGGCTCTGCTATGATCCCTTCAGCACAGTGTTCTCCGGCTCGCTCAGCACAAGGCTTGTTTTCTAGGCGGCACTGTGCTATAGTTTTGGCATGGGACTTTTTACGAAGCCGGAGAAAACCCCGGCACAGACTGTTGTGCAGGATGTGCTCAAAGCCCAGAAAAATGAGCGGGCACTCATCATTGCAAACCCGGAGACGAATGTTATCGCGCAGGAGCTTTTTACTGCGCTGCAGGAAATCGGAGCAAGGCCGGTACTCATATTCCAGCCGAAAAAATCATCCATGGATTATGCGGAAGATGCCGTTATCGGCGCGCTGAAAACTGCGCCGGAACTGGTGCTTTCCATTTCTGCCGTAAAGCTTGGCAAGGACAGGGAAGGCATTGCCAACCCGTACAAGAACGAGGCGACCGGCACTACCTATGACAGCATCTTTGACTATCTTCTTGCCGGAAAAAAGACCATGCGTGCAATCTGGACGCCGGGACTGACGGAAGACATGTTTGCGCGCACCGCACAGATTGACTACAAGCTGCTTGGCGAACGCTGCCGCAAAATCTGCGCAAAGTACGAGGGCGCTGCCAGCATTCACGTTACGGCACCCGGCGGTACGGACGTTACCGTGGGAGTCACAGGGCGGAAAGGCCTGAGCGATGACGGTGATTTTTCAAAGCCGGGCAGCGGCGGCAACATTCCTGCCGGCGAAGTATTCATCAGCCCTGTAGTTGGTACGACGGAAGGAAAAATTGTCTTTGACGGCAGCATGACGTTCAGTGACGGCGATGCGCTGCTCCAGACGCCCATAAGCGTTTCGGTGAAGGGCGGTTTTGTGACCGATATTTCCGGCGGGGCGGAAGCAAAACGCCTCCTCAAGGATGTAACGGCTGCAGAAAAAGAAGCATTCCTGCTGGAAACTGCCGGGAAGCTCAGTGCCGGCAGCGGTGCCGTATACAGCAAAAATGCCCGCAACATTGGGGAGCTCGGCATTGGGCTGAACCCCGCCGCAACCATTACGGGCAATATGCTGGAAGACGAAAAGGCGTTCAGAACATGCCATTTTGCCATCGGGCAGAATTACGACGATGATGCTCCCGCCCTCATCCATTTTGACGGTGTTGTCCGCACACCGACGGTTACCATCACGTATGCGGACGGCAGTATCTGTACGCTGCTCAGGGACGGCGAGCTGCAGCTTTAGCTTCTGCTTCGCGGACGGCCTGCATGGCATCTGATGTCTGGAGCAGCGTTTCCCGCGTCATGTCCTCGCTGTGCTTGAGCATGGCGACGGGAACTCCATACGCTTTTTCCAGCGCAGCATCCGTAAGGACTTCTTCCGGGGTGCCGTACTCCATGGTGCGGTCGGGATAAAAAAGCAGTATGGTTTCTGCATAGCGGCGGCTCAGGGCAATTTCATGCATGGAGATGAAGATTGCCGTGCCTGTTTTTGCCGCGTATTCCTTCAGGTAGGCGAGGGCCTTTTCCTTCTGGGCTTCTTCCATGGCAAACAGCGGCTCGTCCATAAAGCAGCTGGCGCTGCCGTAAAGCAGGCTGAATGCAAGCAGCGTCCGCTGGATTTCGCCTTTGCTCAGGCCGGTAAGTCCGTGATTGAGCACCGGTTCCAGTTCAAACACATCTATGACTTCGGCAAGCAGGTCTCCGTCTCCGCGCAGTGCCTTTGCCGTGCCTTTCAGGGCGCCGTTTCTGTACACAAAATCAAGGAGCGCAGCCACTTTTTCGTCCGTATCAAATTCCATGTTCTGGTAGATGACCGACGCAAGCAGGTTCTTCTTTTCTTCGCTGAGCGCGGCGATATCTTCCCCAAAGAGGGTGCAGCGCCCGTTCTGCGGCACAAGCCTTCCGCTTGCAAGCATGAGGAAGGTCGATTTTCCGGAACCGTTGGGGCCAACAAGGCTGGTGAAACCGGAGGGAATCTCCCCGGAAAAATGATCGAAAACCGGGGCCGGCACTATCTGTGTACCGTCGGCGGCAAGGTCCCCCTCTACCGGGGGATACGCAAAGGAAACATCTGAAAATTCAATGCACTTCATTATGGTTCATAAGGATAGCAGAGCGGTGGGGAAAAGTCCATAGCAGGGGCATTTCTTCCGCCCCGTATGCTTGACATATCCAAAAAATTAGTGTACTATAACTATAGTAAATAATACAGTACTTCCAGAAGCCTAAGGCACTGAAAGCAACTGAATGCTGATAATCATCAGCAGTAGTGACTGCTGGTGATGCATAGATAAACCGGTGATTGTGCGGCAGCGGACCGCAGCATCCCAAGGAGTACAGCTTATGCCTTTGTCTTTTTCAAAAACTGGTGAGTCAGTGAAGATTTCCAGGATAAATGGAAATGAATCTGTAAAAAAACATTTGTCAGACTTAGGCTTTGTCGTTGGCGAAAAAGTTTCAGTGATTTCTGC
>CADCQA010000184.1 GCA_902803415.1 uncultured Spirochaetaceae bacterium
ATGGCGGTGGGCGAAAATTTCATCACGGTGCGCAATGCCGTTACCGGGCGCCAGCACCTTGACGACAGCTGGCTGCTTGCGCAGGGCACGCTTTACCCGGACATCATCGAATCCGGCGGCACAAAGAATTCACACACCATCAAGACGCACCACAACCGCGTTGCCGGCATACAGGAGCTGATTGCAAAGGGACTCATCATCGAGCCGATCCGTGACCTGTACAAGGATGAAGTGCGCGCCATCGGAAAAAAGCTCGGCCTGCCGGACGAACTGGTCATGCGCCACCCCTTCCCCGGTCCCGGCCTTTCAATCAACGTGCTCTGCAGCAGCGGAAAGCCGGACGCAAAGAGCGCCGAAGAACTGCCGCTTGCGCAGAAGGAACTGGATGAAATAAAGCTCGGCATGTTCTGCGGGCACTGCAGCGCATCGCTCAAGCGCAGCATTCTTCCGGTGCGCTCGGTGGGCGTGCAGGGCGACTTCCGCACCTACCGCTTCCCCGCACTGCTCACCTTTGCAGATGAAGGCGGCGGCTTCTACCACTTCCCCGACAAGCGCGAAAAGCTGGAGGACTGCTCTTCTACCATCACGAACAAGGCAAAGTATATCAACCGCACCTGCATACGCCTGTACCAGAAGCCCGGCATTTCCGATGCCGACATGAAGATACAGGAAGGCTACTGCGACCGCCGCCGCCTTGACCAGCTGCGCGAAGTAGACAACATCGTGCTTACGGAGCTGCACAAAAGCGGCTGGTACGAAAAGATTTTCCAGCACCTTACCATCGATCTGCCGTATGCCAGCGCCGCGGACCGGGCAAGCTTTGTACTGCGCCCCGTGATTTCCGAGGACGTGATGACGGCGCGCTTTGCCCTGCTGCCCAAAGAAGTGCTGGAGGCAATCGTGCACAAAATTGCGGCGCTGCCCTTTGTGGACGCACTGTATTTTGATGTAACAAACAAGCCGCCGGCAACATTCGGCTGGGAGTAAGAGCTTCCCCGAAGCCCTGACAAGGAGAGATGACCGGCCGGTTCCGGGAGCGCACTGCTTCCGGAATTTCCCCGGCACACAAAATAATTATGTCACAGAACAAGAAACGCGGCGCACTGCCGATGGTAAAGCTTACGCTCCCCATTGCGATGGAGCAGTTCTTCAGGATTCTCGTTTCATCGGTAGACACGATGATGCTCAGTTCCTACAGCAACGATGCTGTCGCGGCTGTGGGGCTGGTTTCGCAGTATGTCTTTTTCCTGACGCTGATATTTTCGGTCATCGGCACCGGCTGCTCCATCGTGCTGGCCCAGTACCTTGGCGCGCAGAAGCCGGAGCATGAGCTGAATCACATTGCACAGGCGGGAACCGTCATGGTCTTCTTTGCCTCGCTGTTCCTTTCCGCACTGGTGCTGCTGGGAACCGGGCCGCTCCTTTCCTGCTACACGCTGGAAGATTCAGTCCGCACCTACGCGTGGCAGTACTTTGTCATCTACGGCGGCATCTGCAGCTTCTTCAATGCATTCAGCCTGCTGCAGGGCGCAATTCTCCGAAGCTACGGTTACACCGGCGAAGCAATGGTGGTGTCCATCACCGCAAACCTTGTGAACGTGCTGGGCAATGCACTTTCGCTCTACGGATGGTTCGGGCTGCCGGTGCTGGGCGTGCCGGGCGTGGCAGGGGCATCAGGGCTTTCCATGGTGGTTTCCTGCATCATGTTCGCGTATTTTATCCGCCGCCGCCGCGACGTAGTGTTCCACCTGCGCAAAATCACGAAGGTGCCGCAGCAAAGCTTTAGGACGGTGCTTTCCGTGGGCGTTCCCACCGCAGGCGAAAGTCTTTCCTACAACATCAGCCAGATTGTCATCATGGCAATGATTTCCACGCTGGGCACCTACGCAATGTCGGCACAGGTTTACACGATGACCGTCCTGCGCTTTGTGTTCGTGACGGCAAGCGCAATCGGCACCGCAACGCAAATTAAGGCCGGTTACCTGGTCGGAGCGCGGCAGACGGACGACGCATACCGGAAAGTCTTTATCTACCAGCTGGTTGCAACATCCTGCTCCATGTTCATGATAATCGTCGTGAACATCGTCAAGAATCCGGTGGTGCACATTTTTACGGACATCCCCGACGTGCACGAACTGGTCTGCCTGCTGCTCATCTATTCCGCCTACATCGAATTCGGGCGCTCGCTGAACCTTGTGTACATCGGTGCGCTCAAAGGTGCCGGCGACGTGCGCTTCCCCGTGCTCTACGGCATCTGCTCGAACTGGGGCATCATGGTGCTGGGCAGTTACCTGCTGGGCATCAAGTGCGGGCTGGGGCTGGTCGGATTCTGGCTTGGCATCGGCACGGACGAAACCACGCGGGGAATCGTCATGTTCTTCCGCTGGCGGAGCCGCCGCTGGGAAAAACACGCGCTCGTAAAATAGGGCATCGCAAAAACTGAATTTTTTTGAGCTTCACAAAAGGCGGAAAGAGAAAGGAGGAACGCATGTATCTTAGCTATGCAGTCTACATACTGTGCCTGGCGCTGCTGCTCTGGGGCGGAAAATTCGCCGGATTCGGAAGCAGCCGCTTCCACGAAGATTCAACGTCGCTGGACATCACAAAGTCGCTGCGGGGATTCGCGGCAATCGGCGTTATCCTGCACCATATTTCGCAGGAACAAGCATTCCAGATGGCCGGCGGCGGTGCCGGGAAAGCAGGAGAGCTTTCAATCTTTGTGAATGCAGGCTATCTCTTTGTAGCCGTCTTTTTCTTCTGCTCCGGCTACGGGCTTATCAAAAGTCTGGAAAGCAAGCCGGATTACCTTTCCGGCTTCATGAAAAAGCGCGTGCTCAAGGCAATCGTCATTCCCTACTACGTCAGCATCCTGATATACGGAGCGTTCCGCTTTTTTACCGGCGAACGCCTTCCGGCGGCGCAGTGGATTACGAACTTCCTCGGCCTCACGATGATGAACGAATACGCGTGGTACCCGGTTATCGCGGCCATCCTGTACACGGCATTC
>CADCQA010000185.1 GCA_902803415.1 uncultured Spirochaetaceae bacterium
AAAGTACTAGAATGACAGCATACCGGATGCCGGTCCGACGCTCTTCCCGGAAGAAGAAGATGAGCGAAGGGAGCAGAAAACTTGCAATATACCAAAAACTCAATGAAGGAATAAAAATACAAAGACACCCTAACAAAAAAAGTTCCTGATATTTCTTTTTTGCAATACTAACAAGGAAAAGTGTAGTTCCCCCAAAAAGCAAAGTACACAAAGATGTTATAAAACTATTCACATTATCCTGAAAATTAAAATAGATTAAAACATTTCGATATAAAAGACTTTTTATAGACATGCTATTTCCACCTTCGAGCAAAGAAAAAGACCCTAAACCAGAAGCGTAGAAATCATATAGTGTATAAAAAAATTTCTGAAAAAATGCAATGTCCTTGAAAAGAAAAACAGGCAAACAAAATACAATGATACCATATATTATGCAGCGCAAAGCGTCACCCCAACGCTCTTCTTTCAGCAGCAACATTCCGAATACAGCTGGATAATACTTAAGATTTGCAGAAATAGCAAGACAAATAAATGCAAGTTCCCGAAGAAATTTATTCTCAGATTGGAAAAACAGCAAAAAAAACAACAGTAAAATAAGGGCATTAAAAGCCTGATTTCCACGCTGGAACTGATACAGGATCGGACCGGAAAGCAGAAATGCAAGCACCATGAGGAGCCTTGAATTTTCAGAACCTTCGCACAGCTTGTAAATCAAAACTGACAGCGGTAAAAGCGTTTCCAAAATAAAAATGAAAACAACATAATTAATGGCAGTCAATGAATCAGGTTGTAATTCTGGAATAAACATATAATGAAGTTTATATATCAGACTTGCAAAAGGGGGATATATAAAAGCATCCAATGCCTCCCAATTTCCCCAATAAAAAAACAAATCTCCATAATCCCAGCCATTGTAATATCCCACGAAACCTCCTTTCAACATAATCCTTGCATTAGAAGCAAAGAAGAAAGCAAGCATCATAAGGACAAAGAAATCTGCTTTTTTTTCACAGAGAAAGTTTAAAACTGTCTTATCATTCCTTGCATTTTGACGGAAAAGAACAGTTTTCAGAAGGATAATGGAAAGCAGCAGCAGTACAGCTTCTGCGCCCCACACCGGGATGTACTGCCGGTAAAAACCAAGCCCGGCATCTTCATGCACAAGACAAGCCTTTATAAACAAAAACGGCAACGAACAGACATCCGGCACCAAAAGCAGCGCAGCGAACAGTGCGGCACAAGTAACAATGTACACAGCAATTCTTCTATTTATACTCAGAGACATACAATCTCCTTGATTCAAATCAATTATATTTCTACAAGTCCACCGGTTCATCCGCAGCATAGGCGCGGGATGCTTTCTTGCCAAGCAGCAAATCCCAGTATTTTGCAGGGATTCCCTGGTCATTCCGCTTCACGCAAAGGTTTTCCGCCGTCAGCTCCTCTCCGCACTGAATTGCACGCGAAGCAAGTATGCGCTTGAGCACAACCTGCGAAATGCCGACCTC
The DNA here is from genome assembly GCA_902803415.1 of uncultured Spirochaetaceae bacterium. Lineage (GTDB taxonomy): Bacteria > Spirochaetota > Spirochaetia > Treponematales > Treponemataceae > Treponema_D. Next base: position 1,509 of record CADCQA010000185.1, read on the forward strand.
ACTTTCCATAGGAGCTTTTACCCCGTTACCGAGGGCCTGCTCGATATTCCTGATGGAATCCACCATCTTCCTGAACTCCGCCGGTTCCGTACTGGCACGGTGGTCAGGCCCCTCCATGTCCTTGTCAAGGGTAAAATGCTTTTCGATGACACAGGCTCCCATTGCAACAGCAGCAACAGGCACCTCAATTCCTTCGGTATGGTCAGAATAACCGACCGGAAGCCTAAATGCATCACGGAGCGTGCACATTGCCTTCAGGTTCACCTCTGGCATCGGGCAGGGATAGTTCGTAGTGCAGTGCAGGAGCGTAATGTCCCGGGCACCGGCAGCGCGCAGCGTCCGGAGTGCACCGGCAACGTCTTCCAAATCAGCCATGCCGGAACTTACAATGAGCGGCAGCCCTGCTGCCCCCATAATCCGCAGGTAGGGAATATTCGTTATCTCTCCGGAACCGACCTTTATGAAAGGAATTCCCAGGGAAACAAGAAAATCAAGACTCCACCGTTCATCTGCCGTGGAAGCAAACGTAATGCCGATTTCGTCACAATGAGCTTTTATTCTACGGAAGTCATCATAGGAAAGTTCCAGCCGCCTGAGCATGTCAAACTGGCTCTCCGTCCGGCCGGTGTTTACAGACTGATAATCTGCCTGCGCAACCGTCCTCGTGATGATTTTTTCAGTCTGCCAGGTCTGAAATTTCACCACATCTGCACCGCATGCCTTTGCACTGTCGCAAAGCTGCAATGCAAGATCAAGCCTGCCGTTGTGGTTCACTCCGGCTTCTGCAATAATCAATGTCCGTGCCATATCAGTAGCGGTATTTTAACAGGAAACGTCCGTATGTGTCAATCTTGCCGGGATTTTCCGCAGCCCAGGCAGTGCATACATCATTATAGGCAGCCTCGTTGAAAATCAGTTTTCCGATGGAAAACTGCCGCGTATCAGGGCTGAAAGACTTTTTAAAGCAGAATAATGAATTTTCCTCAGTGGAATCTGTTCCGCCGCCAAGGTGGAATTCCTTTACGCCTTCCCGGTGCAGCTCGCATGCAGTTTTCCAGAGCAGCAGGTTATTTGCCCCCTGGGCTGCATGTTCCCTGCTGCTGCCGGCCAGATGGTAGTGCCCGAACGGTCCCTCATACATAAAGAGCGCAGCACTGACAATCTCGTTTCCCTGCCGGATTCCTCCGATAAAGCCTTTTCCCCGGAAGAGCCGGGCAAAATCCCGGTAATAGCCGTCACTGAAATAATAGAAGCCGTCTGCCCCCAGCCGGTCCATGGTCATGCAGTAGAGCCGCTTAAATGCATCCATGCAGGCAAAGTCGTCATCACGGAAAAACTCCAGCTCATGCTTTTCTGCCTTGCGTATCATGTTGCGGTTCTTGGAAGAAAGCTGACCCGTCCATATTTCATCCTCAGAAACGGATGTATTGACAGCAACAGTTCTCCGGTCATCGATGACGGGGAACAAGCCCCTGCACATATCAGCATTGTTCAGCAGCGGATGGAAGCGGACAAAGCCTGCAAGGTATCCCAGCGAGGCAAAGCTGGAGAAAAGCTCTTTCAGTGCAGCGGTATTCCATGCCGCATCCGCAGTGTTGGAAATCGGGCCGCCATACCCATAGGGCGTTTCAAAATCGAAATAGGTTCGGTATTCTCCCCGCAGGAACGGCATCAGCATGACATTGGAACCTTCCGTGCAGACGGCACAGAGCGCCTGCCTGCCGGTTCCGGCAGCAAGCCGTACATAGGCCTCAGAAAAATACACATCCTTCTGCCCGATTCCAAAGCATTCGAGCAGTTCATCCCATGAATCTTGTATCAGCACCTGCATTTTACCGCACCAGCTCCTGCCGTTTATTTTTCCCCGGTTGCAAGCAGCAGCTCGACAACGCTGTCACCATCAGTGTAAGTGCACGTATCACAGCACACGTTACGGAAACCCACCTTCTGCAGTGTCCCGGTCAGCGTATCCTTTGTATAAAAATGGCACACTCCCCTGCCGGCAAGATTTCCTTCCTGCATATCCGTAAAAGTATCCTCTTCAACTTTTCTGCCGCAGCCGTAGCCCGTAGTATTCCGCCCGAACACAGAGGTCAGAATCTTACCGCCGGGCTTCAGGAAACGGAGCATCTTAGCATACATCACGATAATATCATTTTGATAATTAGCATAACTAGTGACATTATCTATAACGGCATCAAAAAAATCGTCTTCATACGAAACATCCTGCCCGGTCGCACAGCAGAGATGCGCAGACAAGTGCTCGCGTGCAAGTTTCGCTTCTGCTTTCCTGACAGCGCTCGGGCTGCCGTCAAAGCCGTAGACATCAAAACCTTCGCGGGCCAGATACCAGGTATGGGCACCTCCGCCCACCCCAAAGTCCAATATTTTCACAGACCGTCTGTCTTTCTTGTAATAATTCCGGGCAACAAAGCGAATGACGTGCTCGGAGGGATACTGCCCCCATTCCTGCGTAGAATGGATTTCTTCCCAGACAGGATCGATACTTCCTTTCACAGCAAAACTCCTCTTTATAAAACTTCGTGCAGGATCTGCATGATATGCTGCGCTGTAGTTCCGTCACCCCAGTACGAAGCATCGCTGGTATCCGGGGAACGGGAGAGCGCCGCAGAAACAGCCTGTGCAAGGGCATCCCGGGAACTGCCGCTCTGGATGATATTCCGGCACAGATGGCGCCCCTGCTGGCGGGCACCGACATTTACCACCGGAATGCCCAGAGACGGAGCCTCAATAATCCCGCTGCTGGAATTCCCCAGCACCAGCGCCACCTGCTTCATAAAGCTCAGGTAGCGCAGCTGACCGAGGGAAGGAACGGCCTTGAACACGCCGGGATTTTCCGCCACGGCAGCTTCCAGCACCGCATTGATTTCAGTTCCCCCGAAGTCGGCATTTGCATAGGTAAGCACCGTCTGCAGCCCCTGCTGCTCTGCCAGAACTGCAAGGCAGTTTTTTACTGCAGTAAGATTGTCCGCAAGCCCCTGCCGGGTCTCGGCGTGGTAGGTCATAAGGCACCAGCGCTTTCCTGCATCCAGCCCCAGCGCCGCAGCAAGCTCCCCGCGAGTCAGCAGGGGCATCCGACTGAACGCATCCAGTCCCGGCTCTCCCACCGCCCAGACATGATTTCTGCTGCCGCGCATGCGCTCTATATTGCGCGCGGCATCCTCCGTTCCCGGAAAGTGATAGTCGGCAAGCATGGTGACGGCATTGCGCACCCCGTCATCAATGGCGCCCTCCGTTACATCCCCGCCGGAAATATGCGCGATGGGAATACGCATCACAAACGCTGTGCTGCAGACCGGAAGCAGCTCATACCGGTCACCGAGCACAATAAGCAGATCGGGCTGCAGGCGGGCAAACACCGGTGCCAGCCCCTCCCCCATCCGCCCCATGGAAGCAGCTACCGCTGACGGGGAAGAAAGGTCGAGCCGGGCATCCACCACCGCATCCACCGTAAAACCATCTGAAACGATGGCATCCACAGTGTGCCCCTGCTGGGCAAGCAGATGGCCGCCCGTTACCACCAGCTGCAGGGTATATTCCTTATCCGCTGCAATTTCTTGCAGAAGCCACTTCAGCACCCCGTACTCAGAACGGGCGGCGGTTACGACACAGATTTTTTTCATCAGCCGACTCCTAGTATCCTGCGGATGCCGTCCCGAAAGCTGACCTTCGGAGTCCAGCCGGTATCCTGCTCCAGCTCCGATACATCAGCTACAAGGAACATGGGCTGGTGCGGGTAGTAGGCTTTTTTGCCGAATCCCAAGGGAAGGGAAACATGAAGCTCATCCCTGATGTCAGAAACATAGTCAGAAAGCAGCCGGCCTTTCCCGCCGCCAAGCGGATATATTTTTCCGTCCATACCGCGCTCTGCCACGGCAAGGAAAGCCTGCGCAGCATCATCACAGTAAAGATAATCCCACTGCTGCCCGCATTCCGTAAGCTCCGGGCTTCTTCCGGCGCGCAGCTCGCGGATGACATAGCTGATAAGCGTATTTTCGCCGTCATGCAAGCCGTATACGCTCAAGATGCGCAGCCAGTTAAAACGGATTCCCAGCTGGGAGCACAGGAGTCCGGAAAGCTTTGCAGCACAGAATTTTGCAGAACCATAAGCGCTTTCCGGCTGCACCGGCATTCCCACAGTCAGCGGTTCATCCTTGCAGCCATATTCAGCCTGGCTTCCCGCCCCCACAAAAACAGAGCAGCCGCAGCGCTGAGCAAGCCGGACGGCATCAAGCGTATAGCGGATATTCTTCAATTGCGCGTCAACATCATCCCGGCCGCCCACAGACGTCTTTGCCCATGCAAGATGCATAAAGATGTCATAGTTTCCGGGAAGTTCAAGTGAAGCATAAGCGTCCGCATCACAGGCAACAACATGCACATGTTCATCCTGCGGAATATTTTCCAGGCGAGAAGAATCTGCATGCACAAGGCAGGTAATCTCATACCCCTGCGCCAAAGCCCCGCGAACAACCGCACTGCCAATCATTCCTGTGGCACCGGTAAGAAGAAGTTTTTTCATGGAACAATCAGTATGCAGCAGAAGCTTTCACCGGCAGCCATTCTCTTCCACCGGTGCTACATATAGATTCCGGAGCAGTTCTTCTTTTGGAAGGAACGGAGCAAGATCTTCCAGCGGCGGACTCACAATCGTTCCGTCCTCAAGGCGCCGGGCAGAATTTTTCGGCTCGAATACCTGTTCCGTGGAAACAAAGATTTCGCAGATTGCAGGACTTTCTCCCTGCATGGTTCCATCGAATGCAGCTGCCAGCGCATCATTTGAATGCGCCTCAAAATACGGAATGCCGAACGCTGCGGCAATCTTCCGGTAGTCCGGGAAAGAAAGGTCATGGCTTTCCGGCCCTATTCCGACCTTACAATGGTTGGCAAACATATTTCCCTGTGTCTGCCGGATAGAATGATAGCCCTGATTGTTTATCAAAAAAATTTTTACGGGGAACCGGTTGGTAACAATGGTCTGCAGCTCCTGCAAGTTCATCATGATGGAACCGTCTCCCTCCAGACAGACCGTCAGGCGGTGTCCGTTGGCAACGCAGGCGCCGATGGCAGCAGGAAGCCCGTAGCCCATGCTGGCAACCGCATTGTTATTGAAAAAGCGGCTGTCTTTTTTTATGAACCAGGTCTGGTGCCCGGCCACGCAGCAGGTTCCGTTGCTGGTCACCGTGAGCGTACCGGCAGGGAGGCGCCTGCTTATATAATCGAATGCAGCATAGGCATTTGCAAAACCGTCGCATTCATCCTTATGCCGCTGCAGACAGACCGGATAGTCTTTTTTCCAGTTCCGGCATATTGTAATCCAGTCGGAACCGGTAAAAAGCGGCGCTGCATCATCAGGAATCAGGGAATTAAGCTGGCGGAAAAAATCCCACGCATCTGCATGAACAGGCATTTCAACATGGATGGTAGGCTTCCGAAGTTCAGCCGGGTCAATATCAACCATTATGACTTCAGCTTCCCGCGCCCAGGACTTCCAGTTATAGCCGACCACACGGATCGGAAGGCGGTTTCCAACGGCAAGTATCACATCTGCATTCTGCACGGCAAAATTACCGGGCCGGTCACCCATGTTCCCGCCGCGCCCCACATACAGCGGATGTTCTGTTTCGATCAAATCAATTGCATCCCAGTAGGTGCAGACAGGAATTCCAAGTTTTTCAACAGCCCGGCGGAAATCGTCATAGGCACCGGAAAGCCTGATTCCGTTGCCCGCGTACAGGACAGGACGTTTTGCATTCCTGATTTTGTCAAGGACACGCTGCACAAGTTCTGCAGAAGGAACAGACGGAAGCAGCGCATCATCTGCCTGCTGTTCCGCAGAGCCGTCATAGGAAGGCAGCGAGTCAGTTTCAATCATACAGCCCTGAAAATTTACCGGAATATCAAGCCAGCAGGGACCGGGACGCCCAGTTGACGCCAGATGAAAAGCTTTTTCCAGGCAGAAACGGATTTTCTCCGGATCTTCTACCATCACGGCATACTTGCACATGCAGGAAACTGATTTTGTAATATCAAACTCCTGGTCTCCTACGGCCCGCAGTTTGAATCCGTCCGTGAACTGCTCATTGTAGCGCGCCGTTGTGTCATAGCGGACCTGCCCGGAAAGTACCAGCATCGGTATGGAATCAAGCCATGCACCAACAACACCCGTTATTGCATTCGTTCCGCCGGGGCCGGTAGTCACACACAGGGCAGCCATTTTGTTATGAAGGCGTGCATACGCTTCTGCCGCAATTGCGCTTGCCTGCTCATGATGGTTATAGATGCAGTGCAGTCCTTCTTTGTGCCCGAGCGCATCATTCAGATGCATGGCACCGCCGCCAACAACCGTAAAACAATCAGTGATTCCCTTTCTGACCAGAAAGTCAGCCACATAATCAGCAAGTCTCTGTTTCACTGTAGTTCTTTCTCCTCATCAAAATTAATCCGCTCCTCTTCAACCACCAGCGGACGGTTCATGATGCGGTTATTCATGCTCATAATGTATTCACCTAAGAAGCCGATGAAAAAAAGCTGGATTCCGCCGAGCAGGAACGTACCGATTATCAGGGGAATAATACCGGCCGAAAAAGTGTACCAATGCAGCAGTTTGTAAACCAAATAATAAATGGCAACCGCAATGCTCAGCAGCGATACAGCGATTCCCCCAAAGGTTGCAAAGCGCAGCCCGACTTTTGTGTAGGAAGTAAAGCTCAGCATGGCCGCATCAAACAGGCTGTACCAGTCGTTATGCGTTTTTCCAGCCTTGCGCCGTGCCTGCCGGTACGGAATATCAACGCGCTTAAAGCCAAGCTCTGCCACGATTCCCCGCAAGAAAGGAGTCGGATCATGCAGGTTCCGCAGGACATCTATAAAGGACTTGTCATACAAGCCGAATCCGGTGAAATGTTCAATCTGCTCCACCTGGCTCATCTTGTGGATTATCTTGTAGTAGCAGGTACGCAAAAAACGCACCAGCTTGTTTTCGTCACTCTGAGTCTTGATCCCTGCTACAATCCTTGCACCTTTTTCCCACTCGTGCACAAACACAGGAATAAGCTCCACGGGATCCTGAAAATCACAGCACAGGGAAATCGTGCAAGCCCCCTTTGTCTGCTGAATGCCATAATAGGGGCTGTTGAACTGCCCGAAGTTACGGGCATTGAAGATTGCCCGGACTTTCTTATTATTCCTGCAAATCTCACGGAGCAGCGGGCGGGTATTATCAGTGGAGCAGTTGTCTATAAAGAGTATCTCGTAATCGTACTGCGGCAGTTCTTTCTGCAGCACCTGCTCCACAGCCTGACTGATAGGTATGACATTTTCCTGCTCATTGTAACAGGGAATCAGAACGCTGATAAGTGTTTTCATGGCAGCAGCATCCTCACAGCGCGGTGGTCTTCTCGTATGCAGCAAGCACTTCATCGGTCTTGCCGAGCATCATGAAATGCCCGTCATTAATCCACAGAACCCGGTTGCAGAATTTCCGCAGGGTATCGGTGGCATGGGAGACAATCAGCACCGTACGGTTACTTTCCATAAGCTCGACCATCTTGTTGTAGCTCTTCTTGCGGAAATGCTCGTCACCCACACTCAGCACTTCGTCCACCAGCATGATATCGGTATCAAGGATTGCCGTGACAGAAAAAGAGAGCTTGGAATACATACCGCTTGAATACGTACGGACAGGACGGTCGATAAAATCTCCCAGCTCGGAAAAATCTATGATAGCATCAATGTGCTTTTTTACATATTCAAGACTGCAGCCCAGCAGCATGCCGGACTTAAGGATATTCTCCCTGCCGGTATTATTGGGATTGAAGCCGATTCCGATTGCCATGAGGGAAACGCGGTTTCCGTGCGTATCAATAGAGCCTTCATCCGGCTGGAATATTCCCGCAATGGAACGCAGCAGCGTAGTTTTGCCGGAGCCGTTCCGGCCAATGATTCCAAGGATTTCCCCCTGCTCCACTGAAAAAGACACATCATCCACGGCACGGACAACATTAGACCGCTTTACTTCGCCCTTTGAGAATGTCCGGGCAAGCTTCATGCGGGACAAATCCCGGTAATCAATGCTCACATGGCTCACATCCAGTGCACAAGTACTCATTTCAGATAACCTTCACGTAACTATTTTCATTCTTGTAGACAATATGAATTCCCATATACCCCAGAAGCAGGGCAATCAGCGTCCACAAAACAACAAGCGGAACATTGCAGACTATTCCGTTCAGCAAGGCATTCCGCATGGTATCAACAAACATCGCCACGGGATTCAGGCACAGCAGCATGGTATTCAGCGGCTTGGGAAGGCTTGTTATGACATCATAGAATATGCCGGACAAAAACATGAACATCTGCAGCAGGATTCCAGATGCATAGGAAAGGTCATCGACATACACGCCGTAATGCATGAAAATCATGCCGATACCGAATGACAGCAGGAACATAAGAACGTATGAAGGCAGGACAAAAAGAACTGCCGGCGTAATATGTACCTTGAATATAACGAGCATCGGAAGCAGCACAAGACAGGAGAACAGCATCTTGAGGAAATTCAAGACCATATTCGTCAATATCAGTACATGCTTGGGCATATAAACCTTTGTGACAATATCGCGGTTGGTACGGATACACTTTACACTGTACATGATCGTCTTGTTGAAGAAAGTCCACATGAGCAGGGCTGAATACACAAAAGTGGCATAGTGCTGCACGGAATTTCCCATGACGCGCCCAAAGACCGTCACATACACCAGCATATTGAACAATGGCTCCAGAAGCCACCAGAGCCGGTTCAGGAAGGAATTTGCAACTTCTGCATTCAGGTCTGCCCGTGCTGCAAAAAACATATACTGCCGGTAGCGTGCAATCTGCGAACAGAATTTTCCGATTTCATATATCGGCCCGTGATTTCCCCGGCCATCCGGCAAAAGAGCTTCCTCAATTGCATTTACAGCAATAAGCAGCAGCATGACGGCGGCAAGCAGCGCTTCTGCCAGTATAAGCCGCTCCATTACAGCAGAATGAGAATTTGCCCGAAGCAAATCAGCGGCAGCGGCATTGAATGACAACACCCCTCCGTCCCCCAGCACGGCATAGCGGTCAAATACAGAACTTTGAATCTTGTCAACGCAGATAGTCTTAAAGAAACGAACCAGCCGCACTTCAGAGAATGTTTCAGAGGAAAAAGAAGGGAAAGGAATCTCAAAGCCGCTCAGGGTTTCAATCTCGTCCACCGAAAAGGATTTTTCTACATGCGTATTCCCATTGTAGACAATAACCGTAACGGGCTGATTGCCCAATGGATACAGGGCTATAAGTGCCGTTCCCGCAACAAGCAGCAGAACAAGCAATATCTTTATAAAAGCTGAAATTTTCTGAACTTTTGCAGTCCCCATCCTTGCATACCTCACCATTCAAGAGCTAAAACTATACCAGATTTCAACATAAAAGGGAAGTGCTGCAAGACTATGCTAAAATTCAATTTTTTTCAACAAAGTCTTCTTGACAGCTCCCACAGGGCATCCTCCGGGTTTGCAAGCCGCAGCCAGTCCCGGTTCCGGGCAAAGATATAGTACAGGGAAACATCCTGCTTCTTCAGCAGTTCCTCGACTTCCCTGAAACAGACCCCGGCAATGACAATGTAGCTGCCGGAATCAGCAAGCCCTTTCAAGTCCTGCAGGGCAAGGCGTTCCACATTCCCAAAGGCCTCCGGCAGCGGCCATTCCACCGTATGGGTAGTGACAATCGCAGAAGGCACAAGCCTGCCTCCGAACTGCTCATAGAATTCGCTCATCCCGGCATTGTCGCCCACCAGCACAAGCTTCTGCCCTGCCCGAATGTTCTTGCCGGCCCTGGAAAAACGTTTTTTATAGACTTCAAACGGAGTGTCCACTGAATAAAAACCATGGCGCAGTTTCATCTGCCCGTGGGACGGATTCATCTCCAGGAAGCTGTTGCCGTAGCGGAGCTTTAGGAGTGATTCCCAGCCGCAGGGAATGTTTACCGGCACACCTTCAAAATCAACCTTCTGAAAGCTTTTGACCAGTTCCGAAGAAAAGGATGCATCAGTAAGGGGCAGACCATCGCTGTCCTGCGAAGCATAGTGCGTGTAGATGCAGCACCGGGCCTCACTGTCATGTGCAGCAAGTACTTTGCTAAAAGAATCCAGCATCTGCTCCCGGGGTACCAGCATACCGGCATACTTATACAGCTTCCATTCCAGCAGCGGCATGTCCTGGAAGCGTGCAAAGAAACCATAAGAACGGGCATACAGGAAACGCTGCAGCTGGCGGATGCGCCGCAGCTTCTTCCGCTCCTTTTTCTTGTCTGCATACGTATAATCAACGGGGAAAATATCAATGCAAATACCCTCGTTGCAGTTTTTGTACCAGTTCTGGGGCACGATGCAGCTTGTTCCGTTTTTGCGGAGTTTTGCATAGCCGCCATAGAAACAGTCGTCATTTGCAGGCGTCTGAAGGAAATAGTCCCCCGTAAATGATTGTGCCAGAGCCATAAGCTTGTCATAATCATTACGCATAAGCGCAACATCAATGTCATCATCACCGGGAATAAAACCGCCGTTTCGTACGCATCCCAGCAGCGAACCATACATCAGGAACACCGTCAGCCCGTTTGCCTCACAGACAGAGACAAGCTTTTTTAGGAGCTCAAGTTGAACGGCACGCACCTCGCCGATAAGCGCCTCATCGTAATCAAGCACACGGTAAACCGTCATAGGCACGACTTTTGAGGAAACAGATTGGTATGCCAAAGGCAGCGTAGTGTTATTCATAACAATATCCTAAAGCCCTCTGTGTTCAGGAGCTTCAAAAACAAACAGACTTGCATCAAGGATTTCCCGCCCAAGATGAGGAATTCTCTGTTCCACTGGCGGAAGCTGTTTATAGTCACCAAAAATCTTTGTGCACATCAAATCATATTCTGCGGAAGCCATAACATTCAAGCCGCCAAACTGCAGTCGGACAGCAGGTTTATCAAAAATACTTTTAGGAAACAGGAGCCTCAATTTACCCAGTGCACAATTACTTATAAAATAATAGGGAGTACCTGTATCATCATCAAAGCGCCTTGCAACTTTATCTGCCCTCGCACGAAGGAATTTCAACGGCAGCAAACGTCCAAAGAAACAAAGAACAGAATTATAAAAACGCATTTTCTTGTCATAATCAAAAAACAGACTTTTGTGCCGATACGCATTCATCAGACCGTATAAAACAGCAAGTTCCAGACGCTGAAATTTTCCCTTAAAGTCATCATACGTCCTGTCAACAAAGAACAGATCTAGATGGATTCCATTATAGTAGTTAAGATAAAATTCTGCTGACCCATCAGTTTTATGAATGTATGCATCCTTGTAGCCTATCCGACTTACACTGTCATAATACTTTTTCTTTCCCAGCATATCAGGAGAAAGCCAATAATACCTATCAGAAAATTCATGGCTAAACTGTTGCAATTTTTCCACTTCAGCCCGTTTCATTATGACATCAACATCATTATCCCAAGGAATAAAACCTTTATGCCTGATAGCCCCCAGCAGAGTTCCATAGTTAATGTAATAGGTAATATCATGTTCTGTACATATACGGTCGAACTCTTCAAGCAAATCATAGTTTATCTGCTGAATCTTTTTCAGAACAACGCTATTGTTTTCTATCTTGGTTCTTATAAAAGGAATGTTCTCAGCACTAGCGCAGTCCTGATTATATAGCAATGTACGATAGTCAAATTCCTTAATTTTTGTAATTTGTTCAATAACGCTTCCTGAATTTTTTACGCAGATTATCATCAGGACTTTTGAAGGATCCTCATGCTCAAGCACTGATGGACTGCATACCTGCACACCATTTCTTGACGTTCCCCACACAGAAGCATTATTGTCAATGGTATATGCCGGAGGGAAAAAAGAACCAAAAGCATTCATGTACCGGTTGAAATATCCGCCGCTGCCGAACGTTATGATTTTTACTCCGGCACTTCTGCATGCAGTAAGAAGACGAAAAAGAGCATCTGTTCTGATATCAGAAGCAAAGACCGGATATTCCGAAGGAGCAAGGGAGACAAAATCAACGCCATTACTCAGAAAAAAATTCCGGTCTTTCTGGAACTGGCAGCCATACTCACTGCCATAAAAACATACGTCAAACTTAATTTTCCTGTATGCCTCCTGATAATGCAAATCTATACAATCCAATACAATCACATCATCCACAAAGGCAAATGATTTCCAAAACTCTTCAGCTTCCACCGCGGCACTGTACGCATCATCCATTTCGCCGAACATATATGCCAGAGCGTCTTTTGACGGTATGCCTACTACAAACCGCCCGCACTGGGAGGCAACGGACTTAAGCTTTCTGTATAATTCACGGCTGCACCCGGCGGATGCAGTCATATAATATCCTACCTGGTACTTCATACGTTTCTGCCTTCAATTGTGTCAAAATCATTCATGGCTTTTTCCATAACATCATCCATATCGTAATATTTGTATTCGGCAAGACGGCCGCCAAAAATGATATTCATCGTCTGCCCAGCAAGTTCTGCATACTTTTTGTAGAGTACCGTATTTTTTTCGTCGATAACCGGATAAAAAGGTTCAACACCGTCCGTCCATTCCATCGAATATTCCTTTGAAATGACTGTTTTTGCTTTGAAATATGCAGGGTTTTCAGGTTCAAAATGCTTGTGCTCTATAACCCGCGTGTAAGGCTGGTCATGGCTTGTATAATTTACAACAGCGTTTCCCTGATAATTCTGTACATCAAGGATTTCATTTTCAAAACGGACTGCCCGATATGCAAGCTTTCCAAACTGATACTCAAAGAACTCATCTATTTTTCCGGTAAACACGATTTTTTCTGCAGATTCTTCCCAATGCTTTCTGTCAGAAAAGAAATCAACACCGCACCGTGTTTCTACGCCTTCAAGTAAGCCGGCAATAATTTTGTTGTAGCCGCCGATTGGGATTCCCTGGTATAAATCGTTAAAATAATTATTATCAAACGTAAAGCGGACGGGAAGCCGTTTTATTATGAAAGGCGGCAAATCACGGCAATCCCTGCCCCATTGTTTTTCGGTGTATTCCTTTACAAGCGTTTTATAGATGTCGCTTCCAACAAGGGCGATCGCCTGCTCTTCAAGGTTCCCTGGCTCGCCGATTTTTGCAGCAGACTTCTGTTCCTCGATTTTAGTGAGTGCCTGGGCAGGCGTAGTCACTCCCCACATCTGGTAAAAAGTATTCATGTTGAACGGAAGGTTGTACAGTTTTCCGCGATAGTTGGCTAAAGGCGAGTTGGTATAACGGTTGAAAGTGGCAAAGCTGTTTACAAAGTCCCAAACCTTTTTGTTAGATGTGTGAAAGATATGTGCACCATAAGCATGGACATTAATTCCTTCAATATTTTCACAGCGGACATTTCCGCCGGGTTCAGCCCGCCGCTCGATAACAAGCGTTTTTTTTCCGGCTTTTTTTGCCAAATGCGCAAACGTCGCCCCATAAAGCCCGGAGCCAACAATCAGATAATCAAATTTTCCTTCCATAATTTCTTATTAGGCTAATACAAAAGCGTCAAATTTTCAATGAGGTCGAAGATTTTTTTTTACAACACAGAAAAAAGCTGCTATCAAGAAAGAAACAGGTACTACGACTACAAAATACATATACCATTGTTTGGGCAGAGGAAGCGCAAGGTATATCAGGATAAGGAATGTATGGACAAGATATATCTCTAAGCTTGCTTTGCCACACCACGAAAGAATTCTGCGCAGGAAAAGCAAGCCACCTTTATTCGCAAAACTTTCGAAAAACATAGCAACAACAATGATAACCGCAATTGCCAGACATTGATTTGCAATTCTTACAAACGGGATTCCAAAAGGAGAGTTTCCCAAAACAAGAATTTTTAAAGCTCTCAAAACAAAAAAAGCCATAAGCAAGACAGGAACAAGCCGTTTTTTACACGTTCCGCCCCTTTCAACAGCACGCCCCATAAACTGCACTGTTTTGTCAACACAAAAATTTTACAGGTTTAAGGTGTAAAGTTTTATGCAGCCCGATTCCTTTCCAGTTCATTATA
>CADCQA010000186.1 GCA_902803415.1 uncultured Spirochaetaceae bacterium
ACCTGTTCGGAAACTTCAGTTTCAGAACAGGTTACACTAGAATGCGATGTTTAAAATCGCGCTATTTAAGCGATTTTAAACTCGCCGACCTGAGCGGAAACGTAGTTTCCGCTCAGGTCTATTATTTAGTATGAAACCAGCCGTCAGGCCTTCTTCAGGTATTCGTTGATGCTTGCTGCTGCCTTGCGGCCCTCGCCCATGGCAAGGATAACCGTTGCGGCACCAAGCACAATGTCGCCGCCCGCCCACACTTTGGTCATGCTGGTTGCCTGTGATTCATCAACAGTGATATGGCCTTTGGGATCGGTCTTGATTTCCGGCGTCGTCCGCGGAATCAGGGGGTTGGAATTGTTGCCGAGCGCCACAATAACTGCATCGCACGGAATGTCATGCTCGCTGCCTTTAACGGCCACCGGGCTGCGGCGTCCGGATGCATCAGGTTCGCCCAGTTCATAGGAAAGCGCGCGGATGGCGGTTACCTTTCCGCTTTCTGCATCGCCAAGGATTTCCACCGGATTTTCAAGGAAGCGGAATTCGACTCCCTCTTCCTCTGCATGGTCAACTTCCTCGCGGCGGGCAGGCATTTCCGTGCGGGTGCGGCGGTACACCACAAAGACTTTTTCTGCACCCAGGCGGAGTGCCATGCGCGCAGCATCCATAGCGACGTTTCCGCCACCGCAGACAACAACGGTTTTTGCCTCGTAGAACGGGGTGTCGGCCTTTCCCTTCTCGTATGCCTTCATCAGGTTTGCGCGGGTCAGGTATTCGTTTGCGCTGAACACGCCGATGTAGTTCTCGCCGGGAATATTGAAGAATTTGGGAAGCCCCGCACCAGTTCCTACGAAGGCGGCATCAAAACCCTTCTCCGTTAGAATCTGCTGCACAGTCGCCGTGCGGCCCACAAGACAGTTCATCTCGAACTTTACGCCCATCTTCTTCAGGTTCTCTACCTCATTTGCAACGATGGACTTGGGCAGACGGAATTCCGGAATGCCGTAAACCATAACGCCGCCCGCCTTGTGGAAAGCCTCAAAGACGGTAACATCATGCCCGGCACGGCGGCAGTCTGCGGCAACGGTAAGCCCGGCAGGACCGGAACCGATGACGGCAACCTTCTTGCCGCTGGCAGGAGCAATGGCGGGTGCCGAAGCAAGCCCTTCCGTGCGTTCATAGTCGGCAACAAAGCGTTCCAGACGCCCGATGCTCACGGCCTTCTCTGCGGACTTGTACACTTTTCCAACAGTACATTTTCCCTGGCACTGCTTTTCCTGCGGACAGACGCGGCCGCAGATTGCAGGCAGCAGGTTCGTCTGCTTAATGACGTCAGCAGCTTTTTTGAATTCGCCCTTTGCAATTTCTGCAATGAATTCGGGAATGTGCACGTTTACCGGGCAGCCTTCCACACAGGGCTGGTTCTTGCACTGAAGGCAGCGGTTTGCTTCCACAACGGCCTGTTCCTTTGTGTAACCGAGCGCAACCTCTGCCATCTGGCGGGCGCGGACCTTTGGTTCCCCGGTCGGCATAATCTGCTGCGGAATCGCCATGCGTTCCTTGTTGCCCAGCGGCCCCCTGGCAATCAGCCCTTCCAGTTTTGTATATTCTTCCCTGCCACTTGCGGCAAGCTGTTCTGCTGAAATATATTCGGACATTCGTTACTCCTCAAGTGCCTTAGTTTTTCTGGAGCTCGACCAGACGGCCGGCCTGGATTTCAAGGTTGCAGCGGTGATCGGCCTCTGCTTCCTGCTCCCGGAAGGACTTCATGCGCGTCATCATGTTGTTCCAGTCAACCTGATGCCCGTCAAAATCCGGCCCGTCCACGCAGACGAATTTTGTCTGGCCGCCGACAGACACACGGCAGCCGCCGCACATGCCGGTACCGTCAATCATAATGGTGTTCAGTGAAACCGTCGTCTTGACCTTGTACTTTTCCGTGGTAGCACAGGCAAATTTCATCATTATCGGCGGTCCGATGGCAATGACTTCCGCCGGAGGAACTTCCTGCTGGCAGTATTTTTCAAGGGGAATCGTTGCAACGCCTTTTTCACCGGCAGAACCGTCATCGGTCATAATGACGACTTCATCGGCAACCGCCTTCATCTCGTCCACGAAAATGAGCAGATCCTTGCTCCGGGCAGCAATAATAACGTTGACCCTATTTCCGGCAGCCTTAAGCGCCTGCACGATGGGGTACAGCGGAGCCGTGCCAATGCCGCCGCCCACACAGACAACCGGCGCATCATATTTTTCTATAACAGAAGGAGTTCCGAGCGGCCCCAGCACCCCGCCAAGGTAATCCCCGGCGTTCAGCTTTGACAGCTTGTACGTGGAAGCACCCACAGCCTGGAACACGATTGCAATCCATCCCGCAGCAGCATCTGCGTCGGCGATGGTCAGAGGGATGCGCTCACCAAGCTCCGTATCAATCTGCACGATGAGGAACTGCCCGGCCTTGCGGTTCTTGGCAATATCGGCAGCTTCGAATTTCATGTAAAAGACATTCTGGGAAAGCTGTCTTTTTTCGAGAATTTTATTCATAGAATTCACCCTTACACTTGAAATGGCTAAACATGCCCATTCACTGAATTTGCATAATTATACAACAATAATCAGCCTTTGTGAATATCCAGAAGGGCCGCGGAAGCAAAATTCTGCAGTATCAGTCAAGTAACTTTCGGGGAAATGCGGAAGGGAAAAAACAGCAGGGGGAAAAAGCCCCCTGCTGCATGGTTACGCTATTTTCTGTCTTTCAGCAGCACGGCGAAGGGATTGTAGCGCATGCCGTCGTCGCTGCCGTAGCTCTGGCGGCCGCGGGAAGGACGGTCACCGCGCGGGGCGGCGGCTTTTTCCGCGGGGCGCGCAGCGCCTTTCTTCACCACGACAACGCGTTTTTTTCCGGTACCGGAAGCTGCTGCCGGGCTGGCACCCATGCCCTCGTGCTGCAGGCGGGAACCTGCATCTGACTTGAGGGAAAGGCTGATGCGGCGGCGGTCTGCATCAAGGTCGATGATGGTAAATTCCTTTACGTCGCCCACTTTGATGACATCCATCGGGTCTGAAACATAGCTGTCGCTCAGTTCCGAAATATGGATAAGGCCGGTCTCGTGCAGTCCGATATCCACAAAGGCACCGAAATCCACGACGTTCTTTATCTTGCCGGTCACCTTCATGCCCACGGTCAGGTCTTCGAACTTCACCACGCCCTTCTGCATGATGGGTGCCGGGTAGCCGTCGCGCGGGTCGCGGTTCGGCTTGGCAAGCTCGTCCACAATATCATTGATGGTCGTGGCGCCCACGCCGTATTTCTCTTCAAGCTGCTGGCGGAATTCCGCGGAAAGCTTCTCCTTCTTCTGCACGAAGGGAAGGATTTCCTTTGCCACCCCGTAGTTTTCCGGGTGCACCCAGGTGTTGTCCAGCGGATTTTCGCTTTCAGGGATTTTCAGGAAGCCTGCGCACTGCTCGAATGCCTTCGGTCCCAGACCGCTCACCTTCTTCAGGTCGTCGCGGCTTGTGATTTTGCCGTTGGCATCGCGGTAGGCAACAATTTTCTTTGCAAGCGAGCTGTTGATGCCGGAAACATACTTGAGCAGGGAAGCAGAAGCCGTGTTCAGGTTCACGCCAACGCGGTTCACCACGGAACCGACCACTTCATCAAGCGTATCGGAAAGTTTCTTCTGATTCACGTCATGCTGGTACAGTCCCACGCCGATTGCCTTGGGGTCGATTTTTACCAGCTCGGCAAGCGGATCCTGCAGGCGGCGGCCCATGCTGATTGCGCCGCGGATGGTCAGGTCAAGCTCCGGGAATTCCTCGCGTGCAATGTCAGACGCAGAATAAACCGATGCACCGCTTTCGTCAACCACGGTGTAGCGCACATCCGGATAATTGTCGCTGATAACCTTGCTTACGATTGCCTGCACTTCCTGGCTGCCGGTACCGTTACCCACGGCAACCACCTGAATGTCGTACTTCTTTATGGCGGCCTTTACCAGATTGTATGCTTCGTCGGGAGCGGCCACCTGCTTCATCAGGAAGTAGCCCAGGTACTTACCGGTTTCGTCCAGCGCGGCACACTTGGTACCGGTGCGGATGCCGGGGTCAACGCCCAGCACGCGGCTGCCCTTGATGGGCTGCGTCATCAGCAGGTTCTTCAGGTTTTCGCTGAAAATGCCAATGCCGTGCTCGTCGGCAGCATCGCTTTCGTCGCTGCGGATTTCGCGGAGCACCGCCGGGGAAAGCAGGCGAACCACGCCGTCTTCCACTGCTTCGGCACAGGCCTTGTTGTGCAGCGTAAATTTCTTCTGTATTTCCTTGACGGCGGAATCAACATCCACGTTAATGGTAACTTCAAGCGCACCTTCCCGCTCCGCGCGGTTGATGGCAAGAATGCGGTGCGGCTTTACCTGGCTGAGCGGTTCGCTGTAATCCCAGTACATCTTGTAGGTTGAAGTCTTCTCGGCAGTCTCGGCGTCCTGACCTTCCGGCACAATGCCCTTGGTCTCTATGGTGCCGTCCGCCATGTACAAATCGTGCACGGCCTCGCGGTTCTTGGTATCCTGAGAGACGCGCTCGGCAATAATGTCCTTTGCCCCCTGAATGGCATCCGCGGCGGTGGGAACATCAAGTTCCGGGTGCTCCGCGTCAGTCTTAACGAATTCCGCCGCCTTTGCTTCCAGCGCCGCATCGTCAAGTTCCAGCATGGCGTCGGCAAGCGGCTCCAGCCCCTTCTCCGCAGCAACCATGCCGCGCGTCTTCTTCTTTTTCTTGAACGGCGCCCACAAATCCTCAAGCTCGGTGAGCGTCTTTGCGCCCATCACGGCAGCATACAGGCTTTCCGTCAGCTTGCCCTGCCCAAAGACGCCCCGCACGATTTCAAGGCGGCGTTCCTCAAGATTTTTATATGAAGTAAAGAGATGATCACATTCACGCACCTGCACCTCGTCAAGGGAGCCATGCTTTTCCTTGCGGTAACGGGCAATAAAGGGAATGGTGCAGCCTTCCTGCACAAGGCTGATAACTGCGCTGACCTGGGGAACCCTGATGTTCAGTTCCTCAGCAATTTTTTTCATGAGTTCGACTTCATTGACCTGCAATGCGTCGATTTGTTCTTGCGTAAATTCCATAGGAACTGTATTCTACCGAAAAAGCGGGGGGCGCGTAAAGTGGTGCAAAAATACCGCCGGCACATGCCGCCCGAATGCAAGGAATGCGGGGGCTGCAGCAGCCTTCCGGACAGGCCTGTTCCGCCGAAACTACAAATTTTTGTAGAAAAAGTGCCGGTAACCGTGTTTTTTCCCGAACTCACATTATAATGTATGGCAGAAGCTGCTCCGGTGGGCAGCAAAAGAAGTTTTCTTTGAAAAAAGTTCAGGGCCGAGAGGGGAACAGGCATGTCAGACGAACTAAAAGGTTTATTTCATCTTAAAACATCGGAAAAGGAAAAGGAATTCTTTTCCAAGACCCACCCTCTTACCAATAAATATAATTTTAAGGCATACCATGATTTAGTCATCCTCATCATCGGAATCATGACGCTCCTTTTCATCTCTACGTTTATTCCGTACACGATGGACGATGTCTACCGGATCAGAGTCCGCGTGCTGTATGCTGGCTGCGCCGTGGCTTTCCTGCTGCAGATTCCCTTCCTCACCGTATGCAGGAAATTCGCGGAATCCCACTCAACGCCGTTCCTGTACCTGAGCTTTGCCCTCATGTACGCGTTTTCCCTGCTGCACAACCTGGCGGACAGGCACGGCTATCCCTACACGCTTTCGCTCTGCTGCACCGTCATCTTCCCCATGATATTCCTTGACCGCAAGCGGCGCGTCGTCAAGCTTTCGTTCCTGCACCTGGGCATTGCGCTTGTGCTTTCGTACAAGTTCAAGATGATAGACGCGTTCATCAATGACATCTTCAACTGCTGCATCTGGACGGTAACGGGCATCATCCTTGGCGAATCCCTGCGCCGCAACCAGATAAACTACATCAACCTGAAGGAACAGCAGCTGAGCGACAATCTGGAAATTGAAAAAGCAAAGAACGAAGCAAAAAGTATTTTCCTTGCCAAGATGTCGCACGAAATCCGCACGCCTATAAACGCCGTGCTCGGCTTTGACGAAATGATTCTGCGCGAAGAAGACCGCAAGGAAATCCTCGGCTATGCGGAAAACATAAAGTCCGCCGGAAAAACGCTGCTTTCGCTGGTGAACGACATTCTGGACTTCTCCAAGATAGAAGCGAACAAGATGGAAATCATCAAGACGGAATACGACCTTGCTTCAATGCTGAATGACCTTATCAACATGGTAATCCAGCGGGCGCAGGCAAAGGGCATTGATTTTAATGTTGCCGTGGACGACACCACACCCCGCCTGCTCTTCGGCGACGAAATGCGCATAAAGCAGTGCGTCGTCAACCTGCTCACCAATGCCATCAAGTACACAAACAGCGGCTCCGTCACGCTTTCCGTCGGCTGGCAGAAAAACGACGACCACACGGCGTACCTCTGCTTTTCCGTCCGGGATACCGGAATCGGCATCAAGGAAGAAGACATCGGAAAGCTCTTTACCGCCTTTGAGCGCATCGAAGAAAACCGCAACCGGACAATAGAAGGAACCGGTCTTGGCATAAGCATCGTAAACCAGCTGCTTACCATGATGGGCTCAAAGCTGGAAATCCAGAGCACGTACGGCAGCGGCTCGGAGTTCTCCTTCAGCATCCTGCAGGACATCGTCTGGTGGGATCCGGTCGGGGACTTTGCCGAAAACTACCGGCAGGCGATGGAAAGCAGCAGCAGCTACAAGGAAAGTTTCCATGCTCCGGACGCCCGCATACTGGTCGTTGACGACACCAAGATGAACCTGTCAGTCATCAGGGAATTCCTGAAGCAGACGCAGCTGCAGGTGGACACGGTGGAAAGCGGCACGGACATGCTGAACTACGTGCAGCAGAAGCACTATGACGTTATATTCATAGACCACTACATGCCGGTGATGGACGGCATTGAAGCCCTGCACAAGCTGAAGGCGCTGCCGGAAAACCCGAACAGTAACGTGCCGTGCATTGCGCTTACGGCAAATGCAGTTTCGGGAGCACGCGAAATGTACCTTGCAGAAGGCTTTACCGACTACCTGACAAAGCCGGTGGACAGCGCCAAGCTGGAGCTGATGCTGCTGAGCTACCTGCCGGGCAATCTGGTTACCCGCATCACGCTTGCAGACAGCGGCACTGATGCAAAAGAACCGCTGCCGGAAATAGAAGGCATTGATTCCGCCGAGGCAATGGCCAACTGCGGGTCAAGGCATGTGTTCAGGGACGCCGCCGCAGACTTCTGCAGTTCTATGGAAGAAAACGCCGCCAGCATAGAACGCTACGCGCAGCAAAAGGATTTCAGGAACTACACGGTGCTTGTCCACGCACTCAAAAGCTCGGCGCGGCTTATCGGGGCAACGGAACTTGCCCGGGCGGCGGCGGAGCTGGAAGCCCTGAGCGACCGGCAGGATGCAGCGGGCATCGCGGAAAAGACGCCGGCCCTGCTTGCACAGTACCGCAGCTGTGCCGGGCGGCTGCAGCCCTTTACCGCAGAAAGCCCCGCACAGGGCAAGCTGGCAATGGCAAAGGACATGTTTACCGGTGCCATCGCCGACATAAAGCAGTGCATACAGGCATTCGATTTTGACACTGCCGAGCAGATTCTCTCGATGATGGAGCAGTACAAGCTGCCCGTCGGAAAAGAGAACAAATTCCAGAAGATAAAGAAATACGTTTTTGCAGGAAACAGGAGCGAGCTCCTGAACCTGCTGTAAAGGGCATCCTGCGGGAGCCGCCGAGGAGGAAATATTATGGAAAATACTGTTCTGTTCATCTGTTCATCACCGCAGAGTTTCCTGGCAACAGCAATGATGAACAAAATCCGTTCCGAAGGATATGAAGTAACGCTGAGTGTGCCGGATTACAGCTTCATCAGCAGCTTGAGTAAGCTGCCGGACATCTTCATCGTCGATTTAAGCGGGGAAGAATCCGTTTTTGCGAACACGCTTAACTACATCAAGAAGTGCATAACGGCAGATAATTCGCACCGCATCCTGTACATCATCGGCAGCGACGAGGAAATCAAATTCGCGCACCACCACGTGCAGGAAGAACTGATTTCCGCCACGTTCCGCCGCCCGGTAAACATGACGGACATCATCAGCCAGCTGAACATGCACTGCGCAAAAAGCTCCGACAGCGACAGCCTGAATTCCGACCCGCACAAGGCACCGGAAAATACCGGGAAGAAAAGCCTGCTCATCGTCGATGACAACGCCACTACACTGCACACGATGAAAACCTGGTTCTCCCAGAAATACGACACCTTCATAGCGAATTCGGGGATGAACGCCGTTGCCTTCCTCAAAGAGCGGAAGGTTGACCTTGTGCTGCTGGACTACGAAATGCCGGTGCTGCTGGGCATCGACGTCCTTCAGGTGCTTAAAACGGATCCTGTCACGGCAAAAATACCCGTCGTCTTCCTGACGGCAAAGGACGACAAGGAAACGGTTATGAAAATACTTGCCGCCAAACCGAACGGCTACCTGCTGAAGGAGCAGCCCATGGCAAAACTGCTTAAAAGCGTGGACAACTTCTTCGAGCAGCCCCGGACGTAAGCCGCACGTCTACCACACGTGCACTACACCTGCCGCCGCCCTGTTGAAGCCATCCCCGTTTTATGCTAGACTGGCGGCAGGAAAACCATGATAGATACCATCAAGACCGCTGCCGGGCAGATTATTGCCATCATCGTCCGCAGCGATTTCAATAAACCGGGCATTCACTTTTTTACCCCGGACGATTTCTCTCAGCAGCTCGCCTACATGCATCACCCGGCGGGGCATGTCATACTGCCCCACGTGCACAACGAAGTAAAGCGCGAGGTGCTGTACACAAAGGAAGTCCTCGTCATCAAGCGGGGAAAAATGCGCTGCGATTTCTATTCAGACAACAAGGAATACCTTGAATCTGCCGTTGTGGAAACCGGGGACGTTATACTGCTTGCCGCCGGCGGGCACGGCTTTGAATGCATTGAAGAAACCGAAATGTACGAAATAAAGCAGGGACCGTATGCGGGCGACAACGACAAGACCCGCTTTGAACCGCACAAATTTGACTAAAGCTGTTCGGGAACTTCAGCCTTCCGAACAGGGCTACTGAACGGCTTTGGGAGCCGGAGGTTTTCAGTTTATGGAAAAAAGAGAGTTCATACCGGTATGCACGCCGCTGCTCGGCGGAAACGAAGTAAAATATGTAACGGAAGCCGTACAGGACGGATGGATTTCATCTTCCGGCAGCTTCGTCACTAAATTCGAAGAAGCATTTTCTTCCTACTGCGGTGTCCGGCACGGCATAGCCGTCTGCAACGGAACCGTCGCAATTCATCTTGCACTGGCAGCGCTCGGCATAGGGAAAGGCGATGAAGTCATCATCCCGTCCTTCACCATGATTGCCACCGCATTTGCCGTCTGCTACACGGGAGCAATGCCGGTCTTTGTGGATGCAGACAAAGACACCTGGAACATTGACACCACAAAAATCGAAGCTGCAATTACCCCGCGCACAAAGGCAATCATCCCCGTGCACATTTTCGGAAACCCGTGCAACATGGATGCCGTCACCGCCATTGCCCGCGCGCACCGGCTCTTTATCGTGGAAGATGCGGCGGAAGCCCACGGCGCTGAATACCGGGGAAAGAAGACGGGCAGCTTCTCCGACATTGCCGCCTTCAGCTTCTTTGCAAACAAGAACATCACCACCGGGGAAGGCGGCATGTGCATCACAAACGACGACAATTACGACCGGCTCTGCCGCTACTACAAAAACGTCTGTTTCCCCCCGGACGGGCCGCGTACCTACTCGCACGACGACATCGGCTTTAACTACCGCATGAGCAACCTGCATGCAGCAATCGGGCTTGCCCAGACGGAAAAAGCGGACGAATACCGGGCAATGCGCCGCAAGAATGCAGCGCTCTACAAAGAGCAGCTTGCCGGCTGCCCCGGCATCATTTTCCAGAAAGACGAAGCACAGGCCCTGAATGTCCATTGGATGAATGCCGTCGTCATTGACCCGGCAGCCTACGGCCATACAAAGGACGAACTTGCGGCTCACCTCAAAAGCAAGGGCATAGACACCCGGCTCCTCTTCCGAAGCATGGCCCGGCAGGAATCCCTGCGCCGCTACGGCTGCGACTGTTCCGGAAGCTACCCGGTAACGGACTGGCTTTCGGAAAACGGCTTCTACCTGCCCAGCGCCTCTTCGCTCCGGGAAGACGACATTGCCTACATCTGTTCCGTCATCAAGGAATTCAGGAAGTAGCACATGCGGATTGGCGTATACCTGAACGAAAAGAACCCGGAGGAAGGCGGCGGTTCCACGCTGCTTGCCACCATCCGCAAGGAAATTCTTTCCGCCCGCACGGAAGATACCTTCATCTTCTGCTACAACGGAAAAGAAAGCGCCCCGTATAAGAAGACAAAGGACGGATTCTGCTACCTGAACGTCGATGCGGTAATCCCCCGCAGGAACCGCCTGCACCGCATCGGCAGAAAACTGCGGAAACTGGCATGCAGGCTGCTTTCCCGCCCCTTCCCCGCAGACCGGGCGCCGCTGGATATCATTGCCGAGCGTGAAAACCTTGACCTGTACTGGATAACATATCCTGCCCGCGTACAGCTTTCCGTACCGTACATCTACACCGTCTGGGATCTGGGGCACCGTGCCGCCCCCTGTTTTCCGGAAGTTTCGCGTTCCCCCGAATGGGACTGGGAAGCACGGGAAGCAACATACCGGCAGATGGTCTACAAGGCATCCTACATCATTACCGGCAACGAAGCCGGCAAACGCGAAATCCTTGAAAACTACCCCATGCCGCCCGCAAAAATAAGGATTGTTCCCTTCCCCGTCTCGGCATTCTGCCACGGAGAAGAGGCGGAACCGGCATTTGCCCTCCCCGCACAGTATTTTTTCTACCCCGCACAGTTCTGGGCACACAAAAACCACATCCGCATTGTGCAGGCACTTGCACTGCTGCGCGACAAATATGGCCTTACGCCGGGAATCGTCTTCACCGGCTCGGATAAGGGCAACAAATCTTACATTCAGTCTCAGTGCCGGGCATACGGCGTGGAAGCGCAGGTCATATTCGCAGGATTCGTCTCGGACAAGGAAATGAAATACCTGTACACCCATGCCGCGGCGATGGTCTTTGCATCCCTCCTTGGTCCAAACAACATGCCCCCCATAGAGGCGGCCTTCCTCGGCTGCCCCGTACTCATAACGGATCTGGAAGGGCACAAGGAACAGATGGGAGACGCGGCGCTGTACTTTAACGGCTGCAATGCCGCAGAACTTGCGGAACAGATGCGGCTCATCATGACAGATTCCGCCGCCAGGGACGCACTGCTGCACAGGGAACGCAGCCTTGCCCGGCAGTTCAGCAGCGTGGATTACTTCGGCGAAATACGCAATATAATAGAAGAATTCCGCCCGTTCCGCCAGACCTGGGGCTGAATACCGCCGCCAGGCAAAAATTCTACCGGAACGCTTCACAAAAGGCGTAGACTTTTGCCCCCCCCTTTGATATACTGGGCACATTATGAGTGAAACTACCGATGTATGTCCATGCGGCAGCGGCAAAAAATATGCAGACTGCTGCGAAGCTATTATCAAGGGAACTATAAAGGCACCGACTGCGGAAGCACTGATGCGCGCCCGCTACACGGCGTATGTAAAGCACGAAATTGACTTCATCATCAATTCCTGCGAAAAGGGCGAAAAAATCGCAGAAATAGACCGGAAGGCCACCGAAGACTGGAGCAAAAACAGCACCTGGCACGGCCTGAAGATTCTCCGCACCGAACCGGGCAAAGAGCCTGACACCGAAATTGTGGAATTCGAGGCAACCTACACCCAGAAGGGCATCCGCGATGTCCACCATGAAATCGGCGGCTTCAAGAAGATTAACGGCGAATGGTTCTACAGCGAAGGCCTTATCCGCCCCACCACCGTCGTCCGCGAAGGCCGCAAGGTTGGCCGCAACGAGCCGTGCCCCTGCGGTTCCGGCAAGAAATACAAGAACTGCTGCGGCAAAAATGCCTGATAACCTGTATACCGGTTTCCATGCAGTAGAAGAACGCGTGCGCCGCTTTGCCGGGGAATCATCCCATGCAGAGACGCTCACGCTGTTCTACGCAAAACCCGGTCCCCGAATCAAAAAAATCCTCTCCCTTGCAAAAGAAGCGGGAATTCCCACGGAACAGACCAAAGACACTGTGCTTGATTCCATGGTGCGGGGGCTGCCGCCGGAAGCCCGCGACCACCGGGGCATTGTGCTCCGGGCAAGCGGAGAAAAAGAACGCGCAAAAAACTATGTGCAGCTTGACCAGTGGCTTTCTGTCTGCCCGGAGCAGGCAACCGTTATCATACTTGACGGCGTAACCGACCCGCACAACGTGGGAGCTATCCTGCGTTCCTGCGACCAGTTCGGCGCGCAGCTGCTGGTGGTTCCTGAACGCAGAAGCGCCTCCGACATACAAGACAACGGCATTATCGCCCGCGCCAGCGCAGGAGCAAGCGCCTACATTCCCGTTGCCATCGTCCCGAACCTTGTGCGGGCAGCAGAGCTGCTGAAGGACGCAGGCTTCTGGATTTACGGCGCAGATGCAAATGCCTCCCCGCTGCAGGAATGCAACTTTGCAGCAAAGACATGCTTTGTCATGGGAAGCGAAGGCAACGGCATTTCCCGCCTGCTTGCAGAAAAATGCGACGCCGCAATCTCCATCCCCACCTGCGGCAAAAT
>CADCQA010000187.1 GCA_902803415.1 uncultured Spirochaetaceae bacterium
CATATTGACATTATAATATAACTATGTTAAGTTATCATTGTTATATAAAGCGAGGAGGACGCAGGTGAGAAACGCGAATCCGGATATTATTCCGCTGATACAAAGCAAGGCGCTGGAGCTGCTTATGGAAAAGAATCCCGACAGCATCGGGATGCGCGACATTGCGTCCTCCTGCGGGGTTACGGCGACGACAATCTACCATTACTACAAGGATAAGGATGCGCTTTTTCAGGCGGTGGGGCTTGCCTGCCTGCGGGAACTGAACGAACGGATCCAGCGGAATACGGAAAAAAAGCAGACAACGCGGAAGAAGGTCCTGAGCGCGATACATGCGTTCCGGGACTGGTGCTTTGAGAATCCGCGCCGGGCGCTGCTCGTCATGCAGGGGATAAAAAGTGCCGATGATGCGAGCCCTGAACAGATCGAAGCATTTTATGTGTGCAACCGCACGGGCGAAAGTCTTTTAAAAAAGGCTGTTGACGAAGGAAATGCGGTTTCCGAAAATCCTCGCCTCGATGTGGGAATTCTTGTCTCGGGGCTGTGGGGGTGCATTGAATCGATTCTCCTCAAAAAGAGCGATGCCGCGTATTGGAAGAACGGCAAAGCCTTTACAAACCGATTCATCGATCTGTGGATGAAAAGCATTTTCAAGGAGGAAGAAGCATGATGATTCTGGTTCTGAACGGAAGTCCGCGTAAAAACGGAAATGTCGCAAACAGATTGAAAAAGGAATTGGAAAAGTACCCGAACGAAACGGTCGTGTGGGAGAATGTCTGCGACCTGCAGTTCTCGTTCTGCAAGGGCTGTATGGCTTGCCGGTCGAAAGAATCGTGCGTCTTGCCGAACGATGATGCGCACAAAATCGCCGGCGAGATAAAAGTGTGCGACATGCTGTTTGTGGGAACGCCCGTCTATTGGGGAAACATGAACGGGAAGCTCAAATCGCTTTTTGACAGGCTTGTGGGTGTTCTGATGGCGGAATCAAAGCGGGGAATCCCCATTCCGCTCCACAAGGGCAAAAAGGCCGTCGTCGTCACGAGCTGCACGACGCCGTTCCCGTTTAACTATCTGTGCGGTCAATCGAGCGGGGCGTTTCATGCGGTAAGGGAAATCCTCAAATCCTCAGGGTTCAAGATCGTGAGGAAGGTACATATCTCGAATACAAAGCGGAGGTCAAAATGAAGAAGTTATTGCTGATTGGTATGCTGCTTTTGTGTGCCGTGAACGTGTTTGCCCGGGACGTCACGGTTTCGGTCACGGCGGGCGAAAACTGGAAGGGAACGCATGCGCCGCAGTTTGCAATCTGGCTTGAGGACACGGAGGGCAACTACATCACGACACTGTATGTGACGGAAAAGGCAAGTAAGAAAAGCTGGATTTTCTGCCCGAAAGAAGGCCGGCCTGAATCGCTTCCCGTCTGGTACCATGCATCAAAGCAGGATGTGCGGAAAGGAAAAGAAGCGCAGAAGGCGAACGCCCGCCTGCAGCTTGATACGGTGACGGGTGCGACACCGGCCGCGGGCGTAAGTTTCTCGCAGCGCATCACTGACGCCCCCTGCGTAATCAAGGCGGAATTCAACGTGAGTTTTGACTACAACGACGTCTACACGAAGGACAATTCAAATGATAACGGCCAGCCGTCGGTAGTGTACGAGGCGAAAATCGACGGGACGCTTGACGCCCCCATAGCGCTTGCCTTTTCGGGCACCGGCTCGCTTGCAGGCAGTGACGGCGAGATTCACACAGACACGCAGGGGCTTGTGACTGCGCTTTCAATCGTCAGAAGCGTGACGGTACGAACGGATCGCTAGGTTTCCCCGGAGCGTAATTGCAGTCTGTTTATCCTAATTGGAAAGGTCTTTAAATAATAATCATAAGGTTTATCACATCCGCCCAGCTGAAAAGTCGTGGGCGGATTTTTTATTTTCTTTCGTCGACAGCCAGTGTAAGATGACTACCAGATGCTGTTTTTTTTAGCCTGTCAGATTTTAGCCGTATAATCAACAGCTTTTACAGATAGATGTAAGAGCCCTTGCGCTTCTGCCCGATAGCAAAAAGCCGGGCATTTTTCACTAAAAAATCTCCTATCTTTTTCCGCGAACCTGCCGTATCATGGAATTTATGGAAAACTTTACGTTCTATTCACCGACGTTCTTCGTCTTTGGCAGGGAGACCGAGAAAGAGGCTGGCAGGTATGTCAGGCAGTTTGGCGGCAGCAAGGTGCTGGTTCACTTCGGCGGCAAGAGCGCGAAAAGCTCCGGCCTCTTGGACAGGGTGGAGGCTTCGCTCAAGGATGCGGGTATCCCCTACGTGAACCTCGGCGGGGTCAAGCCCAATCCCCGCAGCGGCTTGGTATACGAGGGAATTGAACTCTGCCGCAAGGAGAAGGTCGATTTCATACTCGCGGTCGGCGGCGGCAGCGTCATTGACTCTGCAAAGGCAATTGCGGCCGGCGTGCTTTATGACGGGGACTTCTGGGACTTCTACACGGGTAAGCCGGTAGAGCAGGCCCTGCCGGTTGGAACGATTCTGACGATTGCGGCGGCAGGCAGCGAGGGCAGCCCGAATTCCGTCATCACAAAGGAAGATGGTATGTTTAAGCGGGGAGCGAATGGCAATGCGATACGGCCGCGTTTCAGCATCCTGAATCCTGCGCTGACCGAAACGCTGCCTGCTTATCAGACTGCAGCGGGAATTACGGACATCATGGCGCACCTCTACGAGCGCTACCTGACCAACACGAAGGAAGTGGAGGTGACGGACAGGCTCATTGAGGCCCTGCTCCTGACGATGCGGCACGAGGGACCGCGCGTCATCGCGGATCCGCACAACTACGAGGCCCGTGCCAACATCATGTGGGCGGGCATGATGGCCCACAACAACTCGTGCGGTGTAGGGCGCAGCCAGGACTGGAACAGCCA
>CADCQA010000188.1 GCA_902803415.1 uncultured Spirochaetaceae bacterium
GCTAATTCCGCAGGATGTCCACGGTGTGGGAACTTGCCCCCAGCAGCTCCGGGCGTTCGCAGTTTGCAAGGTGGTAGCGCAGGAACAGGCGGAAGGTTTCTTCGTCCATGGCATTGAGCGTCTGCCGCATATAGTCGGCAGGGCCGTCGGCGGCAATCAGCTTTATGCGCTGCAGCCCGGATTTGCGGTTCAGAACATCGATGTCTTCCACGCGAAGATAGCTGTACAGGTCGCCGCTGCCGCTGATGGTGTGGAAATCCTCAGTGAGCGTGTGGTTCTCCATGCATTCCCGGATGTGGTTCTGCTTGAAGCAGTAGGTGATGACGCTGTATTCGTTCATCACGTAGGCTGCAAGAATGATGCCGCCTTTTTTGGTGACGCGGCGGGCTTCAGCAAACGCCTGCAGGCGCTCAGCTTCCGTGTGCAGGTGGTAAAGCGGGCCGAAAAGCAGCGTCATGTCGAAGGTGGCATCCTGCAGGAAATGCAGGTCAAGCGCGTTGCCCGGCCAGCAGTTTACATTCGCATGCTTCGATTCCAGCACCGCAAGATTTCTGGGTACCAGTTCCACCGCCGTCACCGAATGCCCTTCCTGTGCAAGCGCAACCGAATAGCGCCCGGTGCCCGCCCCCACATCCAGGATGCGGATGTGCGTTCCGTCCGGGATAAAGTCGTGGATGTACTTCATTGACGTGGTGAATTCAACCTGCCCGTGCCGGGTCGTCAGGCGGTGGTCTTCGTTGAATTTATTGTAATATTTTTCAAGTTCTGTCATGCAAGCCCTTACCGTTCGTGCAGTGTCAGCCCTGTTCAGCTGCGGGGGCTGCGGCGGCACGGCAGACAATCTGCGTTGCGGACGGATCTACGATGCTGTCTTCCATAAGGATTGCACCGAATGAATCTGCGACAATCTTTCCGCAGAGAACGTTCTTTACGCTGTCGATGGTTCCGCGGATGTCGGCACGGACGCTGCTCCGCTCAAAGGCCAGGTCGCAGCCGGTCATTGTGCAGTTTTCGAGCACCAGATCCTTGCAGTAGCAGAAGGGCTGCGTTCCGCTGATTGCGCAGTTGATGAGCGTAAGTTTTTCCGAGTACCAGCCGAGGTATTCTCCGTTGATGATGCTGTCCCGGACCGTCACGTTGCGCGCATGCCAGAAGGCGTCTTTTGTGTCCAGCCGGGAATTGGAGATTTCAATATCGCTGTCATACTGAAAGGAATATTTTCCCTTCAGCCTGAGCCCGCTGATACGCGCACCTGCAACTTCGAAAAAGGGATATTCTGACTGCTCCACCGACACATCGCTGACGGTAAGATTGCGGCACTTCCAGATGAACTCCGTGGAATTGACGGAGGAATCCCGCAGCGTGATGTCCCTGCATTCGCGCAGTGCCTTTATGCCCCCCAGGCGGCAGGAGCTGATTTCAATGTCGCGGCAGTACCAGAGTGCAGCGCGGCAGTTTTCCGTGAACTCACAGCCGCTGATGCGCGCGCCGCCTACGTGCCACAGCGGATAGCGCAGGTTCAGGTAGCAGCCGGAGACTTCTATATCAGATGATTCCTTCAGCGCAGATTCGCCGTCGGCGGGGCCGTCAAAGCGGCAGTTGCGCACCGCCGCACCGCGCAGCCCGTACAGCGCACGCTCTTCGTCAAATGTTCTGTCCCTGTATTCCATGCATTACCCTTCCGCACCCGCAAAAACGGATTCCGCATATTTGACGGTTGCCAGCGCATCGCGCGCGTAGCAGTCCGCGTGAATCATGTCCGCGTATTCCTGCGTCAGCACGGCGCCGCCCACGCAGGTTTTTGCCCACGGAGCTTTTTCGTGCAGCAGGCGGATGGTTTCCTCCATGCTGGGCACAGTAGTTGTCATGAGGGCGGAAAGCCCCACGAGCATCACGTGATCCTGCACGCAGCGGTCCACAATTGTTTCCGGCGGCACGTCCTTGCCAAGGTCTATGACGGTAAAGTCGTAATTTTCCAGCAGGACTTTTACGATGTTCTTGCCGATGTCGTGGATGTCGCCCTTGACGGTAGCAAGAATAACGGTGCCGCGGCTCTTTCCGGTTTTGCCGCTCTTTGAAAGCTGATCTTTGATTTCCGCGAATGCCGCTGCAGCCGCTTCCGCGCTCATCAGGAGCTGGGGCAGGTAGACTTTTTTTGCCTCAAAGCCTTTGCCCACAGTGTCCAGCGCCGGGATAAGCTCGCCGTTGATAATCTGCAGGGCCTCAGTGCTTTGCAGCAGCTCCCGTGTGAGTGAGGCGGCATCTGCCTTAAGTCCGCGGACAATGGCATTCCGCAGCGGCGACAGTGCATCCCCGCCGCCGTTTGCAGAAGCGGACGAAGCTGCAGATGCACCGGCAGCGTTGCTGCCACCAGCTTTGCTGCCACCAGCGTTGCCGTCACCGGCCGCCGGGGGAAGCGGGGCACCGCCGAGTGCCGCCGCTGCAATCTGCGCAATCTGCCGCAGCGCTGCGGACTCTGCCGCAGAGGCACCTTTTGCAGCAGCTGCTGCACCTGCACCTGCACTGTATTTCTCTGCAAATGCAAGGTAGTTCAGGCACTGGGGGTCGTGGTTGCTCAGCAGGCAGAAGCAGGTGTATGCCTTCATCATCTCCAGCGAATTGGGATTCATGATGGCGCAGCTGAGTCCGTTCTGCAGCGCCATGGTGAAGAACGCAGCAGTAACAATTTCACGCTCCGGCAGCCCGAAGGAAATATTTGATATGCCGAGTATGGTGCGCCCGCCCTGCTCATAGACAGCACGGACGGTTTCCAGCGTGGCAAGGGGAGCTTTGTCGTCGGAGCTGACCGCCATTGCAAGCGGATCGATAACGATGTCCCTGCGGGCAATGCCGTAGCTTGCGGCAGTGTCATAGAGCTTCTTCACAATGGCAAGGCGCCCCTGAGACGTTTCCGGGATGCCGCCCTCGTCGATGGTAAGCGCCACCACCACGCCGCCGTATTTTTTTACGAGCGGGAACACGGCATGCATGACTTCCTGCTTGCCGTTCACGGAATTGACGAGCGCCTTGCCGTTGTAGCGGCGGAGTGCAGCTTCCATCACATCAGGGCTGGAAGTATCAATCTGGAGCGGCAGCGCGGTCACGGCCTGCAGCTCGCCTTCCACCTTGAGCATCATTTCCTTTTCGTCAATTTCCGGAAGCCCCACGTTTACGTCGAGCACGTGCACACCCTTCTGCTCCTGCTCAAGTCCCTGCGACACAATATACGGAATGTCGCTGTTGCGGAGCGCTTCCTTGAATTTCTTTTTGCCGGTGGGGTTTATGCGTTCGCCGATGAGCACGGGGGGCTGAGAGCCGCCGATTTCCACGGTATGCGTGTAGGAGGCAATCACCGTTGATTCTTTTTGGGTGACGGGGAAGGGGCTGCGGTGCTGCGTGGCATTCACGGTGCGGCAGATGTATTCCGGCGTGGTGCCGCAGCAGCCGCCAAGGACATTCGCACCTTTTTCTGCAATTCCTTCCATAATAACGGCAAAGTCTGCGGCGGAAACATCGTAGACAGTCTTGCCGTTCTCCGTGCGGGGAAGCCCGGCGTTGGGGTTCACGATGACGGGAACGCTTGCAGCAGCGGCAAGCCGAGGCACGAGCGGCGCCATCTGTTCGGGGCCCAGCGAGCAGTTCATGCCGAGCGCGGAAACTCCAAGGCCTTCAAGGACAGCCGTCATGGTTTCAGGATCGGCACCGGTCAGCAGCCGGCCTTCGGCATCGTAGACCGTTGTCACCAGGAGCGGCACAGAGAGCTTCAGCTCTTCCATCGTCTCTTTTGCGGCAAGCACGGCGGCCTTTGCCTCGTAGCAGTCGTTCATGGTTTCAATCAGAACTGCATCAACGCCGCAGGGAAGCCCCGCACGCAGCGTCTCCTTAAAGAGCGTAACGGCATCTTCAAAATCAAGGTCGCCCATCGGCTTGAGCAGCTTGCCGCAGGGGCCGATGTCCAGCGCAATGTAGTGCGGGCGCTCAGCAGGGAGCGTGCCTTCCGGCAGCAGGTGCTGTTCCCGCAGCGAGCTGATTTCTTCCGGGCTGAGCGTTTCTGATTCAATGCGGTCGCGCGCTTTCTGTGCATTGCGCACTGCCGCCGCAACAATCGTTTCCAGACAGTCGTCTGCATGGTGCAGGCGTTCGGCAGGAGAAACGCCTTTTGCGCCGCCCAGCGGAAATTTTGTGCTGAATGCGCCAAAGGTATCTGTCTTGATGATGTTCGCGCCGGCGCGGAAATAGGCGTAATGCAGCCCGATTATTTCGTCCGGGTGCGTAAGGTTCCAGCGTTCCGGCAGCTCACCGGGCTTGAGTCCCCGCGACTGGAGCACGGAGCCGGTGCCGCCGTCAAAATAGAGAATCTGGCTGCCGAGCAGCGACGAAAGAAGCGGTCTGTTTTTCATAGCGTTTCACTGGATTATAGCGGAGCTGCGGCTTTTGCACAAGTACAGGCGCCACACGTGGCGGCGCCGCAGTCATTCAATGCCAACAAAGGCCGTTACGGATTTTTCCGGCGCCATGATGAGCGTGTCCATGAGCGTAAGGCCGATGCGGCTGCACGGCAGCAGCGAAAAGAAAATCCGCTGCACGGAAAGCGGCACGTCGCCGTAACCGGGGCTGTAACGCGGGTGCGTCTTCCGGCCCTCTGCGGCGGCCTGCTGCCGGATATGGGCATTCAGCAGCTCCACAAAATTCTCCGTAAACATTGCGGCCGCTCCCTGCATGACTGCTGCCTTTGCACGGCTTTCCAGCTGGGCACGGCGGATGCATGCGTCCACCTGCGGCCCGATGGTTGCAGCAAAAAGCGCAAGCTGCGAACAGCCCGCAAGGTTGCGCTCAAGGTCGGCAGACTGCACGGTGCACCCGGCGAACTCCAGCGTGCCGCCGCTGCCGTGCACCAGCGGGAAAACCGCAAACACGCCCTGCGGTGCAAGCAGCCGGTGCAGTTCGCCGCAGCAGCTGTGCAGCAGCGCTGCAAC
The DNA here is from genome assembly GCA_902803415.1 of uncultured Spirochaetaceae bacterium. Taxonomy (GTDB): domain Bacteria; phylum Spirochaetota; class Spirochaetia; order Treponematales; family Treponemataceae; genus Treponema_D. Next base: position 4,977 of record CADCQA010000188.1, read on the forward strand.
TTCGCCCTGCGGGAGCGCCGTCTTTGCATAGCCAAGGTAACGGGCCGCCTCCGCTTCGTCACAGGGAATTTCCGACGCTCTTTTATAGAAGAAAACTGCCATACAAGCACTATAGCAGAAATCAGCACAATTTGCAAAAGTGTTCCGGGCACCAGCTAAAATGCGCGATGCCGTTCATGCTTCCGCCCCGCGCGGAAGACCCGGAGATGACCGCCTGATGCCGCATGCAGGATGCCCCCGCTTCCCCGCAAAAACGTTTTCGTTTCATTTACATTCTTTCATAGACAAGTCTGGAAAATCGGATTATAATTAAGAAAAGTTGTTGTAAAAGTCATTATCCGTTTCCTTCCTCAGAGGACGGGAATAATGTACATCGCGGCGGAAGTCTTCTGAATCAGAAGCATCTTTTTTACCTGACCGGAACCTCTAAAACCTTCTGTTTTTCGAGGTATTTTTAAATATATTTAAGGAAAGAACTGTGCAGACAGTAGATTACAAAATTGTATTGGACTCAATCGCTGCGGCGGTCTCCATCTGTTCCCCCGTTTTCAATGCGGCAGGGGATTTGATGGACATCATTATCGAAAGCCAGAATTCGCGTTGTGTTGCGCTGACGGGCGGGGCATTCAAGAACGGCACCTGCTATACAGCTGTCAAGGACATGCTGACGCCGGCCGCAAACTGGTTTGCCACCGCAGAACGCGCGCTGAAAGACGGCACTGTTTCGGAAAAGACATTTTATTCATATATATGCAAATGCCACATCAAGACATCCATCAGTCCGGTGCAGGGCGGGCTGCTCTGCGTAACGCTCACGGATGTAAGCGCAGAAAAAGAAGCCGAGCAGCAGCTTAAGCGGCAGAACGAACGCCTTGCCGCACTTACCGAAGAGCTGAGCGAAAGCCGCGCCGGGCTGCAGAAGAAGCTGGGCAGCATGCAGGCGCTGAACGAGCAGCTGCGGCTTGCCGCCTACCACGATACGATGACGAACCTGAACAACCGCGCCTGCCTGCACCGGGATCTTGAATCCGCCGAAGCAGAGGCAAAACGAACCGGCGGCAAATTCGGGCTGATTCTCATCGACCTTGACAACATGAAGAGCATCAACGACTCCAACGGACATTCCGCCGGAGACGACGTTATCCGCAAGTTCGCCGTGACCCTGCGCAAGCGTGAAAGCGGCACTGTTACCGCGTTCCGCTTCGGCAGCGACGAATTCATCCTGCTGATGCAGGGCATTTCCGGCCGCGAAGAGCTGCAGGACGAAGCGCGTTCCCTCATCAAGGAGCAGAACGCAGAAAACCGCGGGCTGTCCTGCGGCATTGCCGTGTACCCGGACGACACCGATGTCCTTGCCGATGTGCTCAAGTACGCAGACATGGCCGTGATGGAAGCAAAGCGCAACGGCAAGAACCAGGCGTGCATCTTCCAGCAGTACATCCGCGACAAATTCCTGCAGCGCCTGAACATAGAGCAGAAACTTTCCCGCGCCATGGCGGATAAGATTTTCCAGCTTTACTACCAGCCGCAGTTCGACATCAATTCCGGCACCCTGCGCGGCTTTGAGGCGCTGCTCCGCTGGCATGACGACGAGCTGGGCTGGATAAGCCCGGAGCGCTTCATTCCCCTTGCCGAAGAATCGCGGCTTGTTGTTCCCATCGGCGACTGGGTGCTGCAGACGGCACTTTCCACGCTCGCCACGTGGGAAAAGGACCACGGCTTTGACGGCGTGCTGTCGGTAAACGTGTCGCCGCTCCAGTTCAAGGAGGCAGATTTCCTGCGCAAGATGCAGGACTGCGTTACCCGCACCGGCATCAATCCGCAGCACCTTGAAATAGAGATAACGGAAGGCATCCTCATCGATAATTTTGATGAAATCCTGAAGAAGCTCAACTTTATACATGACATGGGCATCGGCATTTCGCTCGACGATTTCGGCACGGGATATTCGTCCATGCGCTACCTGCAGCTGCTGCCGCTGACCACGCTCAAAATCGACAAGTCGTTCATCACCAATATTTCCGAGGCCGGCGGCAAGGAGACCGAAATTACAGAAAGCATTGTGTCGCTCGTGTCGCACCTGGGGCTCGATGCCATTGCCGAAGGCGTGGAGACTGACGAGCAGCTGGCAACGCTGAAAAAATTCAACTGCAAGAACATCAACGTGCAGGGCTTCCTGAAAGGCAGGCCGATGCCGCGCGACCTGTGCGACCGGCTCGTGAGCGGCGACAAGTCGGCCATACTCACCATCAAGGACAGCGTGCCGGAAAACGGAAACGGCTAACGGTCAAAATCCGGCAGCCGGTATTCCACCCAGCTGACCCTGCCCGCGCGCACGGCGGCACGGATTTCCTTTTCGCGCGGGGAAAGCGTGGATGCGCCCGATTTTACCTCGATGAGCACAATCTCGCGCACCGGTTTTCCTTCCGCAGTGCCGGGGAATGCAATGTAGTCCACCGGCTTACCGATAAAGCGCACGTCGCCGGGGTTGCAGGGAAAATCCGGCAGCCACGGGGCAAGCTGTTCGCCGAACTGCCCGCCAAGCACCGCCCTGCTGCGCCTGACGGCATCGTCGCGTTCCCGCTGCAGCGCGGCAGTGTCCTTGAGCTTCTGTATAATACCCCCCAGCGCCATGCCCACCAGCAGCGCGGCAAGCAGCGCAGATCCGGCGGCGGCAAGAAAAAGCGCGGGGTCAGAAAAAATTGTCTCCAGCATGGTGTAATCATAACGCAAATCCGTTGTTTGTTGAAGGGAAGCCCGAAAAACTGATGTTTTCCGAGATGCCCTGCACTCAGTCGAGGGAGTTTCAAAAGAAAGAGGAGTCTTTTATGGATACCAAGCATATCTTCTGCGCCGCGCTTTTCTGCCTTGTACCGGCATTGTTCCCGCTCCGTGCCACGGCGCAGGCTGCCGGTGACGGTGCCGGGCAGTACGATGTGAGCGGCGGCCCCGTCACGTTTGCCTTCAAATATCAGGAAGGCGACCGCTACCGCATCCTTTCCACCGTAAACGAAGATGTCTACGTAAACATGCGCCTTGACCACCATGCCGTCATCGTAAACCGCATTGCCGCAGAAATCACCGGCACCGACGGCAAGGGCGGCGCTACCCACGATGCCACGTTCATGACGTCGGAAGATTCCACCGGCTCGCGTACCGGGGCAAAATTCACCTGGGGCGAAGAATACCACAGCGTGTTCAGCCGGGACGCGCGGGGCATCTTTACCATCAGCGACGAATATTTTATGCCGACCGTCCGCGACGTGCCGACTTTCCCCGAAGGTCCCGTAAAGCCGGGCGACACCTGGACTGCTTCCGGGCATGAAGCGCACGACATGCGCCGCCAGTTCGGCATGCAGGGGCCGTACAAGGTACCCTTTACGGCAACCTACACGTACCTGGGCACCGTCTCCCGCGAAGCAAGCGGCGTAAAAGGGGCAGGAGCCAGCGTCAGCGTAGCTGACGGCGTCAGCGCAGCTGACGGCGCAGCCGGCGGCACATCGTCTGCTTCCGGTACGGCCGGCGGGGCTTCTTCACGCCTGCATGTGTTCAACGTAAACTACACGCTCTACACCGAAACGCCGCGTCCGTCCAGAGAATATGCCGCCGCCGAATACCCGGTGATGATGATGGGCTACAGCGACGAGCTTGTCTACTGGGATGCAGAAAAGGGCGCCATCGACCACTACTCGGAGCGCTTCCGCATTCTTATGGAAAGCTCCTACGGCTATATCTACGAATTCCGCGGAACCGCGCATTCCGAAGTGACGGAGTTTGAGCGCACAGGTACTGACGACAATGTTGCCGCCGTGCAGAAGCAGCTGGAAGACCTGGGGCTGGACAATGTGACCGTGCAGAAAAGCGACATGGGACTCACGCTGTCCATCGAGAACATCCAGTTCAAGGCAGAAAGCGCGGTGCTGCTGGACAGCGAAAAGGCAAAGCTTAAGCAGATTGCGCAGATATTGGCCGCCTACCCGGACAACGACATTCTGGTGAGCGGGCACACGGCAAAGTCACGCGGCGGCAAGGATCCCCAGCAGCTGAGCGAGGCACGCGCGCAGACGGTGGCCGACTACCTGATAGGGCTTGGCGTAAAAGACCGCTACCATATCTTTACGCAGGGCTTCGGCGACACCAAACCCGTCGCCCCCAATTCCACAAAGGAAGGCATGGCGAAAAACCGCCGCGTGGAAATCACCATCATGGACAAGTAGCCCTTGTCAATTTAGGGGAGGGCAGATTTTTTAACGTTAAAAAATCTGCCTGCTTCCGAAGCGAGGGGCTTCCCTCCCCTAAAACCCCACCC
>CADCQA010000189.1 GCA_902803415.1 uncultured Spirochaetaceae bacterium
CCCTTACTTTACAAAAAACATTGCTGTCGGATATAATAGGTATGAGGTGTTGTCTGGGGTGTCCGTCGGCATCCGCTCCTCAGCTCAATCCGGATGAACGGAGGGAATGTATATGGCAGAAACGGCTGCAAAGACTGAAGATATTGATATATTTGACGCATTGTCGAGCGGTATAGATGAAAGCGAGCGCAAGGATATGCTGCGCCGCATGGGAGAAAATAATGCTCCCGACGGGGACGGCGCCCCGCTGTTCAGCCGCAAGATGACTTATAAAGAAAAAAACAGGCTCATGGAAAAGTACGACAGGCTTTCCATCTTTACGCGTATTCTTATGTGGATCCGCTCTTTTTTGACGGGCAGTTCCATGGAAGACGTGATGAACGAGTACGATGTCCGCCGGATTGCCCGTGAGGTTGAGGCGCAGCGGCCCAGCCTGCTCATGTACCGCAAAAAGCTTCTGTGCGAGGGCTTTTACACGGAGCTGTCGCACCTGAGGTCAGCGGCGGACTTCTTCCGTCCGTACATGGAACGCTTTGACAAGAATCCCGCCTCCGTCTATATGTTCATCGGCGACCTGCTGGTGCCGGAAATCGGCGAAAAAATCATGCAGGATATGGATTCCGCCCTGCTTTCTGTGGACAAGGAACTGCTTCCCGACACGCAGAAAAAAATGCTGGAAAGCATGGTAAATACGCTTGCCACCATTCCCAGTGACAAGCGGCAGGAGATGGCGAATTTCGTGCGTTCCGTTGTGTGGATTGACCAGCTGACAAAGCTTTCGCTGCGGGATTTTCAGACGCTTTTTGGGAAACCGGGCGACAGCGGCCACGAATGCCTGTTCTCGCTGGTGCGCAAGGATGTGTCCCGCCTGGCCGCTGTTATCTGCGGTGCGGTGCCGCTGGAAGACCGCGTAGTGGAGGTGTTCAAGTACCTGAACGGCGACGGCACGCTGAAAGAGCAGGCCGACTTTGCCGTCGAAGCGCTGGAGCACATTCCGACCGTGCGCCACTTTGCCAACTTTGTGCCGATGGATAAGATTGCCAAGATTGTGAACGGCGACGCGCTCTATACCGTGACCCCGCTCAAGCAGGACGAAAACTGGTTTGACGTGTACACGCAGGAATGGAAGCACCGCTTCGACAAAAAAGTGCAGCATTGGCAGATGGAGCAGAAGCGCAAGCAGCTGCAGGGCCTTTTGAAGCGCTTCTTCAGGCTGCAGGAATTCCCCATGCTGCCGTCGCGCCCGTGGCTGCAGATTTGGGGCGGCCTGTATTTCTGCTACGAGTATTCCATGGGGCTCATCAACAATTTTATGGAGCGCTACTTCCATCAGTACATCAAGATACTCAAAATGCTGCTGCTGGAAGGCGAATTCGCCATGCGCGACAACCGGCAGGAACTGAACACCGCCGTGGACGAGCTGGTGCGCGTGAACGAGCAGCTGCAGGTGCTGCGAACCCAGCTTTCCGTAACCGGGGAATATTCGGTCGGTATACTGCGCTTTAAGGACAAGGAAAAAGGTTCTTCTCAGGTAGCGGCAACGCAGGTAGACAAGATAATGAGCTTTATCACGCGCGATTCCCGCGAAATTGAGAAGCTGATGGATTCGTCCTGCTGCAGGCTGCAGAGTCTGCTGAACGGCTTCCTTTCCGACAAGATAATCGGGCGGTACTGCACTATTTCCAACCTGCACCAGCTGCACAATGATGAATACAATGTGGAGAGTATACTGAAGGAATGTCATTCCCGCTTCCTGCATCTTTATGAAATCCTGAAGGATCTGGAGCTGCTGGAAAAAGAAGATGCCAAGGAGCGCGGCATCAAGCTGTAACGGAAATGCTACGGGACTTTAGCGTGTTGCAGTCCCGGCGTTTCCTTGGGAACTCTTCTTCAAATCTGCCAAAATATGCTATACTGGGGGCATGATTCAGCTTATTGCATTTCTTGGCAATTACGGGCGCGAGTATGAGCGTACGCGCCACAACACAGCATGGATGTTCGCCTCGTCGCTGCCTTTTGCGGGCAGACTTTCCTGGGCGGAAAAATACAAGTCCGATTTTTGCTCGGTGAGCTACGGCGACTTTGCCGGGTGGCTTGCTGCCTGCGGGCTGCTGAAGCCGCGTGACGACGGTTCTCTGCCCGTTCCGGCGGATGCGCCCCCGCGCCTTTTCTTCATGAAGCCGCTTACCTACATGAACCTGAGCGGTGACGCTGTTGGTGAAGCCGCGCATTTCTTCAAGATTCCTCCGTCTGATATTCTGATTGTACATGACGAAATTGAGCTGCCGCTGGGCACCGTAAGCCTGAAGTGGGGCGGCGGCCTTGGCGGGCACAACGGCCTGCGTTCCGTAAAGGCGGTGCTTGGTACGGCGGATTTCTGGCGGCTGCGCTTTGGAACGGGCAAGCCCGTGCACGGCAGCGTGGCAGATTTTGTGCTGGGCCGCTTTTCTGATGACGAAGAGATTGTACTGTCGCAGGTGTTTCCGCAGACGGCGGGAATGTTCGCGCGGCTGCTGACGGCAAAGGACCCTGCCCGCCTTGTGCCGGAATGGGGCAAAAAGAAACTTTCCGCGGAGACCGTATGAGCCCCGCGGAAGAAAGGGTCGGTGCGGCCGCTTGCAAAGCCACTGCTGCGGAAGCCGCGGGTTCGGCGGGATGCGTGGGGGCGGCGGGAAGCCCCCGCGGTACCGCGGAGCAGGGCAGTGTGCCGCTGGTGCATGGTGCTGCTGCGAATGCAGATGCTGCGGTGGATGCCGCGGGAAATCCCGCAGTGCATGCATTTTCCAGACTGTTTGCGGTTGTGGCTGCACTGCGGGGTGCACACGGCTGTCCGTGGGACAAAGACCAGACACCGCTTTCCATGCGGCACAACATTGTGGAAGAAGCCTTTGAGGCCGCCGATGCAATTTCCGGGGGAAATGCTGCCCATGCGCGCGAGGAACTGGGCGACGTGCTCTTTGACGTGCTGCTGTCGGCCTTCATGTACTAGCAGGACGGCAGCTTTTCCGTGGCGGACGTGCTTTCCGACGTTACCGATAAACTGGTGCGCCGCCACCCGCATGTGTTCGGGCCGGAACCGGGTTCCCGTCCGCTGGAAAAAGCTGCGGTGAATGCGCGCTGGGATGACATAAAGAACAGCGTGGAAGGCCGGGCATGCAGCAATGTGCTCGACCAGGTGCCGCTGGGCTTTCCGCCGCTTCTGCGCGCGTACAAGCTGCTGTCTAAGGCGGCAAAGCTGCATTTTGACTGGGAAAGCGCAGCTGATGCACGCGCAAAGCTCTGCGAGGAACTTGCGGAAGTGGATGAAGCCGCCGATACAGTTGCTGCGGAGCTTGCGGCACATCCTGCGGCGGACGGCGGCAGGGGAACGCCCTTCACGCGGTCTGCCCAGAATCCGGCGGCGGACAGTGCCCAGCTGCACCTTGAAGAAGAAATCGGCGACCTGCTGATGTGCGCCGTCAACCTGAGCCGCATGCACCGCGTGGATCCGTCCCTTGCGCTTGACCGCGCAAACCGCAAATTCTACCGCCGCTTTTCCTTTGTTGAGCGCCGCATGCAGGAGTCCGGCCTGCCCTTTGACGATGCGCACCTTGCAGAAATGGAAGCCTTCTGGCAGGAAGCCAAGCGCGAAGAACGCAAGGACTAGCGCGGTGCCGGGCGCTCCCCGTACTATTCAGCCTGCCCCAGTTCTGCAACCTGTGCAATCAGGGCGGACGGAGTGAGCGCGTAGTCTGTCCGGATGCGCCGCGCGGCAAGGGCATGTGCCAGCGATGCAGCGGCGGCGGCTTCCAGCGGCACATAGCCCTGAGCCAGCAGTGCGGCTGTCAGTCCGGAAAGCACGTCTCCGCTGCCCGCCTTGGCAAGCGCATTCGTGCCGAGCGTCTGTATGTAGAGCCGCATTCCCGGTTCCCCGCCGCGCTGTGTCCCGATGAATGTGTTTGCGCCCTTTACCAGCAGCACGGCCTCCGGGAAGGCGCTGCAGAAGCGCTGCATCAGCTCCCGCCTGCGGCTCAGCACATCCTGCACGGAAAAAGTGCCCAGCCCGCAGCCTGCAAGCAGCGCGGCGAATTCCCTGGGGTGCGGCGTAAGCACGGTTCCCCGGCTCCGTTCCTCCAGCAGCTGCCGGATAGCGGCGGAACGGCAGATGTCGGCATCCAGTACGCAGGGAACGTCTTTGTGCTCACGGAGCCAGCCGCAGTATGCCTCCGCGGTGCTTTCTCCGCCGCCCAGTCCCATGCCCAGCGCCACCGCCGATGTTCCTTCCGGGAAAGCTTCCGCTGCCATCAGCTCGAATGGCACCTGCACTCCGCTGCGCCCGCCGTGAACCAGCGTAACCAGCCCCGCACCAAAATTGAGCGCGGCCGTGCCCGCGATGACTGCCGCCCCCGCTTTTTCGCCCGTCACCACCGCAACGTGCCCGAAACTGCCCTTGTGCACCTGCTGCCGGGGGCGGTGGGGCAGGCGCAGGTCTTTTTCTTCCAGCAGCTCAGCTGCCGCTTCCCCGTTTTCGAATGCCGTGCGCGAAACACCCAGCCCCGCAAGCGTAATGTGCCCCGCTGCATCCTTGGCGCGGTCGCTGAACAGTGCCAGCTTGAGGGCACCCATGGTCACCGTCTCGTCCGCATGGAACACCGCGCCTTCTGCATTGCCGCTGCCGTCCAGCCCGGAGGGTATGTCGCAGGCAAGCTTATAGGCATCCCGGCAGGCATTTGCGGCAAGCGCCGCTGCTGCAGCCTCCGCCGGAAGTGAACCGTGGAATCCGCTGCCGAACATGCAGTCCGCAATCACCTTCAGGTCTATGCTCGTCTCTTCAAGGTATTCGTCCAGCTCCTCCACGTTGATGAATCGCACTCCCAGCCGTGCGGCGCGCTCCTTCTGTACTGTGCAGAGCGGACTTTTCGGTTCCGCCACCGCGCAGACTGTTACGCCGATGTCCTTGGAGGCAAGCCGCCGCGCCAGTGCGTACCCGTCCGCGCCGTTGTTCCCCCCGCCCGCAAGTACCAGCACCGCCGCCCGGTTCAGGTGCACGTCCGTGCTGCTGCCGGTATGTGCCAGCACCGCCTGTTCCAGCGCAGCGGCGGCGTTTTCCATCATAATGTCTTCCGTAAGTCCGTATGTTTCGCGCGCCCGTGCATCAAGCACCCGCGTATCCGTAAAAATATGCTGCATAGGCTCATTATACTTTGTAATGGAAAGTTGTGACAGAGGGAAAAATTCCTCTGGATTTTCTGCCCTTTGTGCTATATACTTTGTACTATGGCTAGAAATTCTTCATTCCGACTGAAATTCATTGCATTCATTTCCGTGTTTGTCACGATGCTGGTGCTGGTGCTTTCGTTTTTTTATGTAAGGCAGAATGTTTCTTCCGCTATACAAATCTTCGGTGAAGCCGGCGTTACCGTGGTGCAGGCTGCGCGTACCGTCATCGACGGCGACAAGTTCGAACGGCTGGTAAAATCGCTTGATGAAAACGACCCCTACTATAAGGAAGCCTGTGCTTCGCTCCTTGAGATGAAAAAGCTGAGCAACTGCCGCTACCTGTACACGATGGCGCAGAAGTCCGGTAACGATTTCTACTATATTATTGACGGCAGCTGCGAGCCGACCGACGAAGAGAATTTTTCACCGCTGGGTACGGTGGAAGACATCTCCAGTTACGGAGATGCTCCCTACGAATCTATGCAGAAGAAGGAAATTGTGATAGGCAAGCTGGAAAACCAGGAAATATGGGGCTGGACGGTCACCGTGTATGCGCCTATCGTGGCAAGAAGCGGCAAGGTAGTGGGCTTCCTTGGCTGCGACTTTGACGCGCGCCCGCTGGTCAACATGCTCCGCAGCAGCATCGTCAAGTCTCTGCTTACCGGCATGGTGCTCATCCTCATTGTTATCATCGCCATTACGCGCTTTATGCAGCGCTTCTTCAACCGCATCG
>CADCQA010000190.1 GCA_902803415.1 uncultured Spirochaetaceae bacterium
CCACACGGCAAGGGCAGCAGCATCAAGCGCACAGCTTTCAGGGTCGTCTGCAGCAGCAGTGATTTCATTTCTAACGACGGCACGCTCGCGCTCAAGCTCATCCGGCGGAAACGATGCACAGCAGGCCATGTCGCAGAGTGTCCTGAGCGCGGACTGCACGGCATCCCCCTGCGCAGGGACAATACAATACACGCACACGTCTTCGCGTTCCGTAAACGCATTGACATACCCGCCGATACGGTCAAAGGCACAGGCAATGTCACGGGTAGACCGTGAAGCCGTGCCTTTGAAAAGCAGATGTTCGGTAAAGTGCGTAATACCATACTCTCCCGGCTGCTCCCTGCGGGAACCTATAGAAAACCAAAAACCGATTGCAGCGGTTTTCACCCCGGCAACCGGTTCAGTCAGCAGCATGATATTATTATGCAGGAGTTGTTTTTTAGCCATGCTACGGCTCCTCAGAAAATTCGCTTCCGCGATTTTTCGAGGAAGCCCGCGGGGTTTACCAAGCCTGCAAAGGCACGTCAAAACCCGCATTTTCAAAGTCACCTCGAAAAACCGAAGTCTTCCGGGGTTCCTGCTACAGAACAGTAATCCAGTTGCAAAAATCTGTTACTTTTGCAACTGGATTTAGCAGAGCTCCTTAGCGCCTGCTGCCCTGCTCCTCGATTGCATCGATATAGGAAAGGTTCAGCCTTCCCATTTTGTCCACCTCAAGCAGCTTCACCGGGATAACCTGACCTTCCTTCAGGACGTCGGTTACCTTCTCTACGCGCTGGCGGGAAAGCTTTGAGATGTGGCACAGGCCTTCCTTGCCCGGCAGGATTTCGATGAAGGCACCAAAATCCATGATGCGCTTGACAGTGCCGTTGTACACGGTACCGGGCTCCGGATCTTCGCAGATACCCTTGACTGCAGCCTTGGCAGCATCGGTATTCTTGCCGTTCTGACCGTAAATCGTCACGGTGCCGTCTTCGCCCGTATCAATCTTGACATTGAACTGGGCACACAGCGCCTTGATATTCTTTCCGCCCGGCCCGATGAGCGCGCCAATCTTGTCAACCGGAATCTTCAGGCTGTCAATCTTGGGTGCGCTTGCATTGAGCGGCTGCGGCTTGGAGATGCACTTCTCCATGATATCAAGGATGTGGTTGCGGCCGCGCTTTGCCTGCTCAAGAGCCTTGCGCATGATGTCCATGGAAACGCCCGCAATCTTGATGTCCATCTGGAAACCGGTAATACCGTCGCGGGTACCGGCAACCTTGAAGTCCATATCGCCAAGGTGATCTTCCTCGCCAAGAATGTCAGACAGGATTGCATACTTCTTGTACTGCGGACCATCAGTGATAAGGCCCATTGCGATACCGGCAACCATCTTCTTCATCGGAACACCGGCAGCAAGCAGTGAAAGACAGCCGCCGCAGGTAGAGGCCTGTGAAGAAGAACCGTTTGATTCCATGATTTCAGAAACCACACGGATGGTATAGGGGAATTCCTCGCGGCTCGGAATCATCGGAGCAAGCGAGCGGCGGGCAAGGTTACCATGACCGATTTCGCGGCGGCCGGTAGAAAGCTTGCCGACTTCACCGACAGAATAGGGCGGGAAATTGTAGTGCAGGATAAAGTTCTCGCTGCGGTCGCCCTCGATATCGTCGTAGACCTGCTCGTCCATCGCGGTACCGAGCGTGGTCACTGCAAGCGACTGGGTTTCGCCGCGGGTAAAGAGTGCACTTCCGTGCGGGCGCGGCAGCACATTGATTTCGCAGGTAATAGGGCGGATGTCTTCCGTGCCGCGGCCGTCGATGCGCAGGCCCTTCTCAAGGATGCTGGAACGCAGCAGGCGGTACTGGATATCGTCGAAGAGCTTGTTAAACAGGTTCATCTGCACGGGGTCGGAAAGCTGTTCCGCATAATTTGCGGCAACCTTTGCCTTCACTTCCTTTACCGCATCATAGCGTGCAGTCTTGCCCTTCTGGAAGCAGGCAGTCTGCATGAGCGGCATTGCCTCTGCTTCAATCTTGTCGGCGTTCAGCAGTGACACATCCAGCGGTGCAAGCGGCAGCTTTTCCTTTCCGGCGAGCTTCTGGAGCTCTTCCTGCAGCACGCACATATCCTTGATGAAAGCCTCAGCCTTGGCAAGGGCACCGAGCATCACTTCCTCGGAAGCTTCCTTTGCGCCGCCTTCAACCATTGTGAAACCGTCTTTGGTACCAGCAACAACGATTTCAAGCTGAGCCTTGGACTGCTGTTCGTAGGTCGGGTTCAGGACATACTCACCGTTGATGTAGCCGACGCGGACGCCCGCAACCGGACCGTGGAAAGGAATATCACTGATGGTGACTGCAGCAGATGCCGCAATAACTGCAAGGATGTCCGGAGGATTCACGCCGTCAACAGAGACACAGGTCGGCACAATCTGGATTTCACGCCCGAATGTCGTCTCGAAGAGCGGGCGCATGGGGCGGTCAATAAGACGGCTCACAAGGATTTCCTTGTCCTTGGGGCGCCCCTCACGCTTCACAAAGCCGCCGGGAATCTTGCCCGCAGCATAGAATTTTTCATTGTAATCGACGGTGACCGGAACAAAATCCATGCCTTCCGTCACGTCGCTGGATGCACAAACTGTAGCGATGACAGCAGTCCCGCCGTACTGGGCATACACGCAGCCGTTCGCCTGCTTACCGATTTTTCCTGTTTCCAGAATCAGCTCATTGTCGCCGATTTTTCTTGTTACTCTTTGTACCATTGTTTCCTTCTACAAAACTTCTTTTTCGCGGAACACCGCTGCTCCAGGCAGCTGCGCCCCGGCAGGAAACTCCGTTTGAACAGCCGGAATTCCCTTTGCAGCCAGCGGAAACCCGGATCCCGGATACCGCCGCATACATGAGCCGGTTCCGAAAGCATGCAGCTTTTGAAACTACCTCACAAATACAAAAGGCAGCCCGTCTCATAATAACATGATGAGCAAGCTGCCTTTATATACAGTTACTTGCGGATACCGAGTTCCTTGATGAGCTGGCGGTAGCCTTCAAGGTCAGTGCGCTGCAGGTATTTCAGCAGCTTCCGGCGCTGACCGATAACCTTCAGAAGGGAACGCTTTGCATTGCTGTCCTTCGGAAAGTTCTTCTGATGCTCAGTCTGCTGCTTGATGCGCTCGGTGAGCAGTGCAATCTGAACCTTTGTGTTGCCGGTGTCCTTGTCATTTGCACCGAATTTTGCCACTATTGAAGCGGACGTCTCTTTTGTAAGTGCCATACTTACTCCTTTTATATAGATTACCATGTTGCCATGCAGGGGCTCTTCCGCCGACTCCAAAAACAACATTGGGTTTTGAAACCAATCATACCAGCACAGGCACCTGGCGGCACACCGCGCTAGAACACAATCTCCCGTACCTGGGCAGCAGTTTCCGGCAGCAAAAGCTTCACGGAAGAACCTGCAATTTCGCACACCGCATGCACGGAATCAGTTCCCGTCACAACGGCGCACTGATACATGCCGTCCGGAGGCAGCTCCTGCCGCGACACCCGTTCTGCAGTAAACCAGACACCTGCATCCGCAGTACCGGGCAGCCGTTTCCAGACAAGCCCCGTACAATCATAGGCAAAGGAACGGCGGAGCATCTTGCGTGCTGCAACAAAATCCGCAGCCTGAACAGCCCGTCGGATACGTGAAGAACTGATCCGTTCCCCTTCCAGCAACACATCATCAATCCGGCAAAGCGTAAACCCGCATTCAGCAGCAAGAAGCGGAAGCTCCTGCATGGTAAGCGCGCCCCGGTATCCGCAGCGGAAATCATTTCCTTCTGCAAGGAAACGCATATTACAGGCATCGGCCAGTGTACGGATAAAATCAGTTCCTTCTATTTTACTGAAATCCTCAGAAAAGTCAATGACTACAGCAAACACAAGTCCTTTCTGTGCACAGAAATCCAGACGCTGCCGCAGGCTGGAAAGCTCCTCTGCGGTACCGCCGGCAGACTGCTTAAAGGACGATGCAAACGTAACAATGCCGCCGACACGTTCCTTTTGTGCAAGCACCGCATCCACCAGGGCGGCATGACCTGCGTGCATGCCGTCAAAACTGCCGACCGTGAGCGCAGTACCGGCCTTTTTCCACGCAAGGGGAAAATCGCCCTGCTGCAGCTGCTGCCACGTAAAGGTACGGAACGCAGTGCCGCCGCCCTTCCTGTGCGGCACAACAAATTCGTAGGACAGTCTTCCATCCTGCAAATGAATCATGCCGCCAAACTGACGGTCTGCGTAGAACACTGCAATTTTTCCGGGGGCACAATATTCGCTGTCCTGCGGAGCAATTTCCAGGCGCGTAAACATCCTGCCGGAAAGCGGCCGGCCGTTCAAATACGATTTTTCTGCGTCTTCTTTCAGGATATCGGAAAGGAAACCGCAGCGGGCGGCAAGTTCCGGAGTGAACAGCATGAAATGCCGCTGTATGTTCCGCACCGTTTCTGCGTCTTCAAGCTTCCGTGAGACATCATCGCGTTTTTTCTGAACTATGCCGGCATCAAGGGTAAACGGCGGCAGTGAGCCTGCGCAGGCAGCGTCTTCAAGCTTGAACGGCCCCACAGACGTCCGGCGGAGCGCACACAGATAGGCGCAGGTGCCCATTGCAGCTGCCATGTCGCGGGCAAGTGCCCGTATGTAAGTGCCTTTTGAGCAGCAGATATCCAGCAGTGCATAGGCACAGGGATCTTCTGCTGTAGCGGCACGGAAATCAAGAAGTTCGTTCCGGTACACAAAAATCTGGCGGGGTTCAAGCTGCACATCCCTGCCGCCCCGCGCCATATCACTCGCCCGGCGGCCGCCCACATGCACGGCAGAATACGCCGGCGGCACCTGCAGCAGCGCGCCGGAAAGTTTGGCGCAGGCTTCGAGTACCTGCTCCCGAGACGGAGCGGTATCGGTCTGTACAATCTGCCCGCAGGGATCCAGCGTGTCAGTCGCATTGCCAAAGCAGACAACAGCCTGATAGGTCTTGCGGAACCCAGTGATATGCGGCACCAGATGGGTCAGGCTGCCGCTCAGGACAACGAGCAGCCCGTCCGCAAAGGAATCAAGCGTACCCGTATGCCCGACTTTGTCCGTGCCCAATGCATGCTTGATGCTCCAGAGGGAAGAAAAGCTGGTGATTCCGGCCTGCTTCGCAAAGAGAAGCACACCGGAAACTGGCTCACTCTGCTTCTTTTTCATTGCTTCCCGCCGACTCATCCTTTTCAAGTTCGTTGAGCTTGCGCACCATATTAAAGCCGTCCTTCATGGAGAAATCCGCCACAAAGGCCAGCTTTGGGAATTTATAGATTGTCAGTTTCTTCGCTATTGTTGACTGGATAAAACCCGCCGCGCTCTGAAGGCCTTCGACCCCCTTCCGCACAGAATTGTCATCCATGAACGAAGAAACATAGACTTTTGCATTCGCAAGATCCCCCGATACTTCCACACGGTTTATGGTGAGGAATTCATTCACCCGGGGATCTTTGATTTCATGCCGGATGAGCATCGTCGCAATTTCCTGCTTCAGCTGCTCACCCAGGCGGATAAGCCTGTACTGCCCCATAGCTACTCCTGAGCACCGTCTCCGGCGGCGGCAGCTTCATTTGCAGCACGCTCTGCCTGCTGGCGCTCCATTTCGGCACGCTCGTCAACCAGTGCATCGCCGAGCTTGCGGGCAACTTCCACGAATTCAAAGGCTTCAATCTGGTCACCGACCTGCAGATCCTGGTAGTTCTCAATGCCAAGACCGCATTCGTAGCCGGCCTTTACTTCCTTTGCATCTTCCTTGAAGCGCTTGAGTGAGCCGACCTTACCGGTAAACTTAACCACGCCGTCGCGGATGACATTGACGCTGCTTGAGCGCTTGACCACACCGTCCGTAACGTAACATCCGGCAATCACGCCGACCTTGGGTACCTTGAATGTGTTGCGGACTTCAAGCATACCGGTGACTTCTTCCTTCGTGTCAGGCTTGAGCATGCCTTCCATCGCCTGCTGGATCTCTTCCACGCATTTGTAGATGATGTTGTACTTGCGGATTTCGACCTTCTCCTGGTCGGCAAGCGCCTTGGCCTTTGCGGTAGGACGCACGTTAAAGCCGATGATGATTGCATTGGAATCAGCAGCAGCAAGCGTAACATCGCTTTCGTTGATGGCACCGGCACTTGAATGAATGACGGAGAGGCGGATTTCCTTGGTAGAAAGCTTTTCGAGTGACGTCTTGAGCGCCTCGGCGGAACCCTGCAGGTCAGCCTTGATGATGACCTTGAATTCCTTGATTTCGCTCTGCTCGATGGTGCTGTACAGGTTGTCAAGCGTAACCTTACGGACAGCCTTTGCATCCTCAAAGCGGCGGAGTTCCTGACGCTTTGCTGCAAATGCACGGGCTTCCTTCTCGGACTCAGTGACCTGGAAAGGATCGCCTGCATTCGGCATGGACTCTATGCCCAGTACTTCAACCGGCATGGACGGCCCGGCTTCCTTGATTTTCTGGCCGCGGTCGTTGAATATGGCACGGACGCGCCCGGAATAAACACCGGCAACAAAGGGGTCGCCGGTATGGAGGGTTCCGCGCTGCACGATAACAGAAGCAACAACACCGCGTCCCTGGTCAATGCGGGATTCGATGACCTTGCCTTCTGCACGGCAGTCGTACTGAGTCTTAAGCTCAAGCACCTCTGCCTGCAGGAGGATTGCATCCAGCAGATCATCAATGCCCGTGCGCTTAAGGGCCGAAATATTTACGTACTGCGTATCGCCGCCCCAAGCCTCAGGCGTAAGGCCCTGCTCGGAAAGCTGCGTCATCACGCGATCGGGATTCGCATCCGGTTTATCAATTTTGTTCACCGCAACGATAATCGGGACTTTTGCATCCTTTGCATGGTGCAGGGCCTCCAGCGTCTGGGGCATCACACCGTCATCTGCAGCGACAACAAGCACGACGATATCCGTTATCTGGGCACCGCGCGCACGCATCATGGTGAACGCCTCGTGACCCGGAGTATCAAGGAACGTTATGACGCCCTTTTCCGTGGAAACCTGGTATGCACCGATTTTCTGCGTAATGCCGCCGGCTTCGCCCTCTGCCACGTGGGCATTGCGGATTGCGTCCAAAGTCTTGGTCTTACCGTGGTCAACATGGCCCATAACGGTGACAATCGGCGGACGCGGATGAACGCCTTCTGCCTCACCCTGCTCGCTCTCGATGATGGTCTCGTCGTAAAGGCTTACGATATGCACCTTGCAGTTGTATTCAGAAGCAAGGATTGTCGCAGTGTCGCTGTCGATGGACTGGTTGATGGTAACCATCATGCCCATGGACATGAGCTTTGCGATAATCTCGCTTGCCTTGAGGTTCATTTTCCGTGCAAGGTCAGACACGGAAATCGTGTCCATGATATCAATCTGGGCAGGAACAACGCTTGCCGGAGTGGAAGAACGGCTCTTGTTCTTGTACAGCTCCTGCTCGTCAAACGTTTCTTCCTGTTCCTTATGGCTGTAAACCTGCTTCTTGCCCTTAAACTGCTTCTTGGCAGGAGTCTTGTTTCCCTGCATTGCATCGGCGCTGCCAAAAGGCTGGCCGCCGTTGCCGCCAAAACCGGGGCGCCCGCTGCCGTTAAAGCCGCCGGGACGCTGGTTGTTGTAACCGCCGTTGCCGCCGAAGCCGGGACGTCCGCCATTGAAACCGGGGCGCCCGCCGTTATAGCCGCCGGGACGCTGGGTATTGTTGTAGCCGCCGTTCGGACGGTTGCCGCCGCCGGTACGTTCGCGGTTCTGGTAGCCTTCACGTGCCTGTGCACCGGTGAAGCCGCCGGGACGACGATTGCCGTAACCGCCGCCGTTGCCGTACCTGCCGCGGGGACCACCGCTCAGGTTGCCGGCCTTGATGTTCGGGCGGGCTGTATTCAGTTCAAAACTTGCATGCTGCCGGTGCGGCTTGTCTGCCGCAGACTGTCCCTGCGGTGCAGCGGGCTTGCGGGAAGCCGGTGCAGGGGAATTTCCCGCGGCTTCACTGCTACGCTGTGGAGCCTGCCGTGCAGCGGTCTCCGAGGCAGCTGCATCCTGTGAAGGCGCAGCGCCTGCGGGATGCGGCGCAGCTGCCGGCTGCACTTTTTCCACAGAGACGGGAGCTGCCTTTACATCTTCGGTTTTAGCGGATGATTCAGGAGCCTTCTTGACGACAACACGGATATTCTTGTTGGCGCTGTCTTTCTGTGCAGGAGAAGTACTCGTTTTCCGCTTGATCACGACAACCTTTTTCTTGGGCTGCGCGTCTGCCTTCGGTTCTTTTTTGTGCAGAACAAATCCGGGTTTCTTTTCTGTTTCATCCGCCATATCTTTTATTTTCCTTCTTCCTCTTCAAATGCTAATTCCACCCCGCACTTCGGGCAGCGGGTCATGTCAAGCGTTATCTTTGTGCCGCACTCAGGGCAGAAATATTCTTCTTCCTCACCGTCAGCCGCATCTTCGCCGGAATCGGCAAATTCCCCGGCACCCGAATCGCCGGACTCAGCATCTTCATCCTCGAACACGACATTCGCGTTGATAATTGTATTTATCGCGTCAATGTCTTCCTTCGTGATGCCCTCAACATTGAGCACAGAGCCATCCGCGGATGCCTCCATGAATTTTTCGACGTCATCAAGCCCTGCAGCAGCAAGCAGCCCTGCAACGCGTTCATCCACGCCAGGCAGCTGTCCGACGGTCGTAATAACCTCCGGCTCCTGCATGGCAACACCGCTGAACAGCTGCTCGGCAGCCTTGCGGGTATCAATCTCTGACAGGTCAAGCTCTTTTGCCTGCTCCTCAGTCTTAACATCTATCTGCCAGTCGCAGAGACGGTTTGCAAGGCGCACGTTCTGTCCCTGCTTACCGATGGCAAGCGAGAACTGGCTGTCCGGAACAACAGCAAGCGCAACTTTCTTCTCTGCATCCATGATGATAACCCGCTTGACCTCTGCAGGAAGCAGCGCGTTCTTGATGAACACATGCGGATCCTCATCATACTTCAGCACATCGATTTTTTCGCCTTCAAGCTCGCGGATGACGTTCTGGATACGAACACCCTTCAGGCCGACACAGGCGCCCACGGGGTCAACATCGCTCTTGTTGGAATACACGGCAATCTTGGTGCGGTAGCCAGCCTCGCGGACAACCTTGTAGATGGTAACAGTCTTGTCGCCAACCTCCGGAACTTCAAGCTCCACGATGCTCTGCACGAATTTCGGATCCGTACGGCTCAGCACCAGCTGGATGCCGGAAGCAGTTTTCTTCAAATCAACGATGAGCGCCTTAATGCGGTCGTTCTTTTCGTAGGTTTCGCGCGGACTCTGGTAGCGGTGCGGAAGCACGCCTTCAATCTTTCCCAGATCAACATAGATGTTTCCGTCGTGCACACGCTGGTAGTAACCGATGATAATCTGCCCGACCTTATTCTTGTATTCGTTATACAGATTGTCCTTGAAGCTTTCGTTGAGCGCCTGATGCGCAGTCTGCTTACCGGTAGAAACAGCGGAGCGGGCAAAGTCATGGGGATCCACTTCAATGTCAATCTCGTCGCCCAGAGTGCATTCATCACTCAACTCACGGGCTTCCTCAAGTTCTATTTCCACAGAAGGGTCATACACGCCGTCCACAATAGTCTTGCGTGAATAGACGCTCACATTCGTCATATCTTCAGAGAACTTCACGATACAGTTGCTGTCGGTGCCGTACGTCCGTTTGTACGCCGCCTTAATCATATTCTCGATTGTCTGCCTGATAGAATCCTCGCTGATTCCTTTTTCTGCCTGCAGCGCGCGGATTGCATCTGCCATTTCTGACATATCAAGCCTCCCTTAAAAATGTATAAATTTTGCTTTTGCAATATCACTATAAGGAAAGGATTCGCTTCCTTTTCCCTTGATGTCCAATGTAACCTGGGCGGCATCTGAACTGAGGATGGTGCCCGACACCCAGTCGCCGACGTCCCTGACCCACAGCCGAACTTCGCGCCCGGTAAAGCAGGAAAATTCGGCGGCATTCTTTATGCTGCGCTCAAGACCGGGGGAACAGACTTCCATATAGAGGTCATCCTCGCTTTTGCCAAGCAGCGCCGCTATACGGGGACGCAGGGCGCGGTGCACCTTGGAGCAGTCCGCCACACCGATATCCCGGGCGGGATCCTTTGAGGCAATGACAACCTCTATCTTCGTTGAATTTTTCTGCGGCACTACATGCAGTTCAACCAGAACAAAACCTTCACCGTCCGTGACGGACGCACACTCTTTGAAATACGGAACGTTGTCGTTCGAAATATACTCCAAGTACAACCCCTGCTCTTTTCTCTCTGCCGACTTAAAAAAAAGGAGCCGTTCGCAGGCTCCACATTACAGTAATAGAATAAGTATAGTTACTATAGCATATCGGGGAAACAGTGTCAACATACTGCGGAAGCTGTTTCAGGGATTGCGCTTCCAGCACAGCTTGTGACAGTACAGCCAAAATTCCTCTTTAACAGCGGAAGGGGGCAAAGCGTGTTAAGCCCCTGTCCCTTTCCGTACATTTTTTATGCTGACGCCCTGACGTGCAGAACTACTGCTGCTTGTTCAGGTTCTTGAACATGTCCTTCATGTTTACGCTGTCGAGCATCTTTCCGGCGGCATCCGTTGCTGCGTTGGAGAACTCATTGTCACCGAGCGCATTCTGGATCTGCTTGCGGGATTCATCCTTTGCGATGTCCTTGAGCCGCTGCTCAGCCTCGGCAGATTTTTTCTCAAGAGCTTCCCGCACGTCAGAAATCTTCACATTCTGCACGTCGATGTCACCCTCTATGCCCAGAAACTGCTTTGCCTGCGCAAGATAGCCGTTCGACACGTCATTAATCTGCGCATTCAGAATCTTGAACGCCGCATTCTTTGCATCGTCGCCCAGGCTCTTCACGATGGCATCAAAGGCCTTTGCAAAGACGTCGGCAAAATCACCGTCCAGCGCAAGGTTTACCCCGCTGCCCTTTGCATACCCGGCCTTGTAGCCAACAACCATACTCTTTACCGTATCAAGCGCCTGGCGGTAGTACTTGGTCACAAATTCATTCTCAAAGCCGTCCGTCGTAAGCACCAGCTTCTGCAAATCAACGCTGCCGCTGAGCGACAGATTGTCCTGCCCCAGTGCGCAGGTCAGCGCAACAGCGGCATTGCCGGAAAGGGAAGGAACTCCGCTGCGGGAAGCAATCTTTGTACCGTCAACAGCAAGGCTGAAACCGCTGCCGTCGTAGTCCGCCGTAATCAGAGGGGCGGTGCTGGCAGCACGGATATCCAGAACAGCCTTCACCGCATGCTGCACGCCGTTATCCAGCAGCGTACCGGAAAGGGAAGTCGTCTTTCCGCGGGCATTCTGGTCATTTGTCACTTCCGTTGCCAGCGCCTCAAAGTTCCGCCCGGCAAGATTTCCGGACACGAACATTCTTTCGACCAGCACTGTGGGATTCTGCGTCGTATACCAGTAGGTCGTGCCCTTCATGCGCTCGCGGGAAGGACTTTCCTTCTTTTCCGGCTTTGAGGATGAAAGCTGTGAAAGCTTTGCAGACTC
>CADCQA010000191.1 GCA_902803415.1 uncultured Spirochaetaceae bacterium
CGTCCATATCCTCAATGTTGTCTCCCACGTACAGGACGGCATCCGGTTCCAATCCTTCGGCTGACATGAGCGCGACAAGGACTTTGCCTCTCTCTCCTTTTTGGTATACTCCATCAATGCAGGGAAGTAGCCCGGTATTTTCCAGTGCCTTCCTGCAGGAGACTGTATTCTGCTTGGATACAGCAAAAATCCGCAGTCCCTGAGCTTTGAGCTCCATGAGTACTGTTTCTGTACCATTGTAGGCGCGAATCAGTTGGTCGTAGCATGCCTTGTATTCGGTCTGGATTTCCGCTGCAATAATCGCCGCGCTGTCCGGCTGCAAGGCATAATACGCTTTTAGGAAAGTGTATGGCGAAAGCAACCGGTAAAGCTGCATTGTACGTCCGTCGGGCATTTCCAGTCCGTGCCGTACAAGTACAGCTTCCAAAGAACTTGCGGCAAGCTCTTCTGTATGGATGAGGGTTCCCTGCATGTCGAATACGATTGCCCTGAGCACTTTTAGCCTCCATCGTGCCGTATCCTGAAAAGTCCGCTAAATCGTATAAAAGAGATTTTTGTATACGAAACTAAGTATATTTTCTATATACTACTACTTAAAATCGTATTTTTCAAGGGCTTTTATACGATTTTGTGTAGTATAATTTGAGTATGCTTTTTTGGGACAATGTTGAGGAGCTGAGGGCGGCGCAGCATACATCATACCGGTGGATTTCGCAGAAGACGGGACTTCCTGAAACTACAATTTCATCCATGAGGACGTCAGGAACGGAACCGCGTGCCTCGGATGCGATAAAACTTGCATCTGCGCTCGGGACGACCGTGGAATTCCTCTGCACCAAAACACGCGACCCTTACTACGAAAAATACACATTCCTGAAGACTTCCATTTCTAAGATTCTGGAAAGCTGTTGAGGCAAAGTTCTACATGACGTCCTGCGATTTGCTCGTCATGTCTACAACCGGTTGTGCGTATGCCCGCTGTGCTTACGGAGAGGGGGAATTTGTCCAGTTGAGGAAAACTTTTCGCTGTGCTATAATAGCATTCCGTATGAAAAACGGATTCGACAACGATAAATACCTGAAAATCCAGTCAGAGCACATCAAGGAGCGCATTGCCAAGTTCGGCAACAAGCTTTATCTGGAATTCGGCGGAAAGCTTTTTGACGACTACCATGCTTCCCGCGTTCTGCCCGGTTTTCAGCCGGACAGCAAGCTGCGGATGCTCATGCAGCTTGCGGATGAGGCTGAGATTGTCATAGTCATCAGCGCAGTTGATATAGAAAAGAACAAGGTCCGCAGCGACCTTGGCATTACCTACGACAAGGACGTGCTGCGCCTGCGGGATGAGTTCCAGAACCGCGGGCTGATGGTTGGCAGCGTTGTGATTACCCACTATACGGGGCAGGAGGTTGCAAAGGCCTTCCGCAGCAAGCTCAAGAAGATGGGCATACGCTCCTACTGCCACCATACGATTCCGGGATACCCGTCAAATGTGGCGCTCATCGACAGCGATGAAGGCTACGGCAAGAATGATTACGTGGAGACGAGCCGCCCGCTGGTGGTGGTAACCGCACCCGGCCCCGGCAGCGGTAAGATGGCTGTGTGCCTGAGCCAGCTCTACCACGACTACAAGCGTGGCATCAAGGCCGGCTATGCAAAGTTCGAAACCTTCCCCATCTGGAACCTGCCGCTCAAGCATCCGGTGAACCTTGCCTACGAGGCTGCCACCGCCGACTTAAACGACGTGAACATGATTGATCCGTGGCACCTTGAGGCTTACGGGAAGACTACGGTGAACTATAACCGCGACATCGAGATTTTCCCTGTGCTGGATGCCATTTTTAAGGGTATCTATGGAAGCAATCCCTATAAATCCCCCACGGACATGGGGGTGAATATGGCGGGCTACTGCATCTACGACGATGCAGCCTGCTGCGAGGCAAGCCGCCAGGAAATCATCCGCCGCTATTACGTTACGCTGAACCGCCTGGTGGAAGGCGCTGCTTCCGAGGCAGAGGTTGACAAGATTGAGCTGCTGATGAAGCAGGCCCAGATTTCCACGGATGACCGCCGCGTGACTGTTGCCGCAAAGGAGCGCGCTGCAAAGTCAAAGGCTCCGGCTGCTGCCATCGAGCTGGCTGACGGAACCATCATCACGTCGGAGACTTCTGACCTGCTGGGTACCAGTGCTGCCCTCATCCTGAATGCTACCAAGCACCTTGCCGGGCTTGACCACAAGCTTAAGCTTATCCCCAAGGAGATGATTGAGCCCATCCAGAAGATGAAAGTGACCTACCTGAGCGGCAATAACCCGCGCCTGCATACGGACGAGGTGCTGGTGGCACTTGCCATGCTTTCCCGCGAGGACGGAAACTGCCGCCTTGCGCTGGAACAGCTGCCCGCCCTGCGAGGATGCCAGCTGCATACCAGCGTCATCCTTTCGGAGGTTGACCGCAAGATTTTCAAGAAGCTGGGCGTGGATGTTACCTGCGAGCCGGTGAGCAAGAAACAGAAGCCGCTCATCGGCTGATGCTATATGCGCTTTACCAGCGCGAACAGCTGCCGCCGCGTAATGGTTGTGTAGACGGGGCGGCCGTGGGGGCAGTGCGGATCCGGCAGCTTAAGCGCTTCTTCTGCAATCCATGCGGCGGTTTTGTCGTCCAGCACGGTGCCGTCCATGACTGCTGCACGGCAGGCTGCTGATGCCGCCGCGGCATTTATCATGTCGTGGGGATTAATCCGCCTGTCCAGCAGGTCATGCGCAAGGTCTTCCTGTGTGCCTTTCCACCGGATGGGAACCGCGGTGAATTCCCAGGTGCCGTTGCCGCAGTTCCTGCAGCTGAATCCGGCTTCCTCCAGTTTGTCTGCCAGCGCCGCAATGTAATTGTCATCAGCGGCGTTTTCGGTTTGTATTGTGTAGGGGACAAGCAGCGGCTGCTTCTGCCCGGCATCGGCCATAATCTGGTTATAAAGGTAGCGTTCGTGAGCCGCATGCTGGTCGATGATGTAGAGCGTGTCGTCTTTCTCTGCAATCAGAAATGTTCCCAGCGTGCTGCCTACGAAGTGAAATGCGCCGTCCTGTGCTGCAGCGGTGCGTTCCTGTATGCCTGCAATGTAGTTCGGTTTTGTTTTCCTTCCTTCCACGGAAGCTTCGCCCAGCACTGATTCCACTCCCTGCGCAAAGTCTTTCATGACGGCTTCTGCATAGGCTGCGGCAGGGCTGTCCCTGCGCGGACTCCTTCCGCTGAAAAAGCTGCTGCGCCCGTCTGTGACGCTGCTATCCCCGGCATTGTTGCTTCCGGTACTACCAGTACCGCCGGCACTTACTTTGCGGGAAACGCTGTCGTAGGAGACGGCATTGTTGCCGCCGGCACTTACTTTGCGGGAAATGCTGTCGTAGGAGACGGTGTGCGGGGAGAGATACCTTCCGGCAATGCTTTTTCCCCACGTTTCTTCGGCGGGAGCTTTATTGACAATCTGTTCCCCTGCCGCAAAATCAAAAGCCGGTGCCTGTTCGCCATCTTCCGGGCTTTCATCCCGGCTGCCCTGAATCATCGTGTGTACGGTGTACTGCTTGAAGAAATCCCTGACGGTGCTGCTCAGTCCGTGGTGCAGCGGGGCTATGTCCTTGAAGCGCGCTTCCCGTTTTGCCGGATGTATGTTGAAGTCCACGAGTTCCGGGTTCATGGTGACGAAAAGGCATGCCGCCGGATGCAGTCCGTTGGGAAAGTATCCCTGGCAGCCGTATTCGATTGCCTGCACGAGTGCGTATTCTGTGATGCGCCTGCCGTTTACGTAGATGTAGATGTCCTTGCGGCTGCTGCGCGTTACGGACGGTTCTCCGATAACCAGCCTGAAGCTCCAGTCATTTTCTGCGGAAGCGGATGTTCCTCCGATTTCATAGAAAAGCTCCGGGTTTTCAAAGAAACCGAGTGCTTCGGTACAGCGTTCCGTAAGCGTCTGCCCTGCAGGAAGGTTCAGCTTTTCCTCGCCGTCGGCAGAAAAAATGAATGCGATGTCCGGCCGGGGGAGGGCCTTTTCTGCGAACGTGTTGCGGCACAGCGTTCCCTCGCTTGCGGGGCGTTTGAGGAATACCCTGCGCGCGGGAAAATTTTCAAAGAGGCCTGCAGTCTGCACGATGGTTCCCTGAACGGGCGTAACGGCTTCCAGCACATGATCTTCGGTAACGGAAGCGCGCATGTTCCAGCCGCCGCTTGTGATGCTCAGCCTTCCTACTGCTGCCATTGACGCAAGCGCTTCCCCGCGGAAACCGAGCGTACTCAGCCGGAGCAGGTCTTTTTCCGTGGTGATTTTGCTTGTTGCATGCGGGCGGGCGCAGGTTTCCAGGTCTTCCTTTGTCATGCCGCAGCCGTTGTCTGCAACACGGATTTTTTCGATGCCCCCGCCCTGTATTTCTACCGAGATTCGCTTTGCTCCGCTGTCAACTGCATTGTCCATCAGTTCCCGGACGATGGCATTGGGGCGGTCTATGACTTCGCCCGCTGCAATTTTCCTTGCAACTTCCGGATTGAGGATGTGCACTGCGCTCCTGCCAGCGTCCTGCATGGCTTCACTTCCGTGTATTGTGTCAGGCATTGCGGGTTCCGTTCAGTTCCATGCCGCTGTTGAAGAGGTCAAGCACCGGCTCTGATTGCTGCGGGGCGGCTGCCTTGCGGCTCTTTTTCGCCGGGCTGCCGGGCTCCTTGTCTTCTTCCGCGGGCTCGGATTCATCGGGACTGTTCATGAGTATCTGGATTTTTCCTTCGATGGCATCAAGTTCCTTTTCCATGCCTTTGGCAAGCTTTATGCCTTCCTCAAAATCCTTGAGCGCTTCTTCAAGGCTGATGTCGCCCCGCTTTATATCCTCAGAAAGTTTTTCCAGTTTCTGCAGCTTTTCTTCAAAGTTGTTCATCTTTTATTCCTCCGTGCCGGCATGCTGTTATATATGTTCTGATAGTATCGTTATGATAGTATGTAAATGCTTTGTCAGGGATGGCTTTCCGTCACCTGTGCGCTTATGCTGCCTTCCGCAGGCCGTATGCACAGCTGCATGCCTTTGCGTACGTCTGCCGAGCTGCGGATAATGCTGCCTGTCTGTGCATCGGTGACCATTGCATAGCCGCGCCGGAGTACTGCTTCCGGGCTGCATGCTTCCAGTACCTGCACGCACTGCCTGATGCGGTTCCGGTATCCGCTGATGCGTTCCTGCATGCCTTGCTCCATGTCGGCGCGGGCATCTTCCAGCCGGGCAAGCAGCGGCTGCTCCTTGCTGCGGAACTGAAGCTCCATGCTTTCCGGTGTGAATGTTTTGAGCATGAGCCGCAGCTTCTGCAGGCGGTTTTCTACAGCGTTGTACAGTTCATGCGCTCCGGTCTGCAGGCGCTGCATGATGTCGTCCTTGAGCGGCACCACAAGCTCTGCTGCCGCGCTGGGGGTAGGTGCCCGCCTGTCTGCGGCAAAGTCGCAGAGTGCCCAGTCAATTTCGTGCCCCACGGCGGATACCACGGGAATCTCTGATGCAGCCACCGCGCGCACAACGCTTTCGTCGCTGAAGGGCAGCAGGTCTTCGAGCGAGCCGCCGCCGCGCCCCACAATCAGCACGTCACACAGGTGCCAGCGGTTTGCGGCCCGTATCATCGTAACAATGCTTTCCGCCGCACCGTCGCCCTGCACGATTGCCGGCAGCACGGTGACTGATACCTTGTCATTGCGGCGGCGGGCAATCTGCAGAATATCGCGGAGTGCGGCACCGGTGGGGCTGGTTACAACGCCCACGGTCCGCGGAAAGAAGGGAAGCGGCCTCCTGCGGGATTCATCAAAAAGACCTTCTGCCGCCAGCCTGCGCTTCCGCTCTTCTATCATTTCCATGATGTCGCCGGTGCCCGCCTTCGTCATGGTGCTGATGATAATCTGATAGTTGCCCCGCGGCGGGTAGACGCTGACAGCGCCCCGTACCTGCACAAGCATGCCGTCCTTCGGCGTAAAGGTGAGTCCTGCCGCCCGCCCCCGGAACATGACGGCACTTATCTGCGCGCCGCTGTCCTTGAGCACAAAGTACAGGTGCCCGCTTGCGTTGGGGCGGAAGTTCGATACTTCCCCCTTGAGCTGAACGGAAGGAAAGGTTCCTTCGAGCATGGTCTTGATCAGACCGGTAAGCTGCGAGACGGTGAATATGTTGTCTTCCGGCAGAGCCTGTCCTTCTTCCATAAAATTGCAGTGCTCCTACTAGAGAATCTTTTCCATGCCGATTTTCTGGGGCTTCAGGCCGCAGTGCTCGTAGAATTTCATGGCAGCCGTGTTTTCAGCCCAGACATTGAGCGTTACGTTGTAGCAGCCTTCTTTCTTTGCAAAATCAAGTACATGCCCGTAAAGCGCCTGGCCGATATGCCTGCCCCGTGCGGATTCATCCACGCAGAGGTCGTCGATGTAGAGCGTCTTGATGTCTGTGAGGATGTTGTCGTCCTTGTGCTGCACGAATATGCAGAATGCATAGCCGACTACCTTTTCTCCGTCAGCCATCACGAAGATGGGGCGAGTGTCGTCGGCGATGATTTCAAGAAGCTGCTTTTCCGTATATTTTGTTGCATTGCCCTTGAACAAGTCCGGGCGTTCCTCGTGGTGCACCGTCAGAACCTGCAGGAGCAGCCGCATGATGTCTGCACTGTCGGCAGGCCGTGCCCTTCGTATTTCCATAAGAACCTCCGCAGGCTTACTATACCTTTTTTCATTGAAAATAACAATGTGTATGGAAAGATTGCGGAGAATGGGGTTAAAATACGCGGAAGCGAAAAAACGAACGGCACCGCCTTTGTTGTACGCAGCACTACAACCAGCGGCGTCGGGTGTTTTTTCGCCGGGAGCGTATTTTTTAAGTAATCTGAATTCTGCAGTCCGTATGCAAGTTTTTTTTGTTTCCTTAAATTCGTGCCGGGATTTTCCGATAATGACAGAGATGAAATCTGTTGTTTTCCTGTATGCGGGGTTTGCTGAAAACCACGCGTTTGATATATTGTTTTCTTCCCAGTCCGCCTGTGACAGGGCGCTTGCATGGGCAAAAAGTGTGCCGGGAGCAGTGAAGCTTGTGATTGCTGCTGTTCCACATACGGAAGAAGCTGTTCGCCGGGCACTTGCAGCCTGCGGCCTGCAGGATGCGGAACTGGTGGTGCAGCCTTCTTGGACGACGGCACAGCTGCTTTCCCAGCTTGCGGCAGCCTGCACCAGCGCAAAGGCTGACTGCGCCGTGTATGCGGCGGCTGACAGCCCCTTCCTTGATGCCGGGCTGACGGCAGACGTGCTTGCCGCACACGAGCGCTATCTTGCGGAATATACCTTTGCCGACGGGTATCCGGCCGGTTTGGCGCCGGAAGTCATTGCGTCGGGAACGCTTGCAATTCTTGCCGAACTTGCGAAGGGTGCCCAGAAAACTGCGGGGGATGCCCCGGTAACTGCCGGCAGCATTTTCAGCGTGATACGGGGTGACATTAACTCCTTTGAAATAGAGACGGTCATTGCGCCGAAGGATTTCCGCATGCTGCGCCTGTCCTTCTGCTGTTCCTCCAAAGCGGAAAGCCTTGCCTGTGCACGGCTTTTTGCCCTTGCGCAGGAACAGGGAACGGAACCGGGCGCACTGCCGCTTTCGCTCCTTGCGGCACAGTCTGCTGCCGTGCAGCGTACGCTTCCTGCGTTCTACAATATCCAGATTGCGGAAAACTGCACTTCTGCGGCCCTGTACAATCCGTACCCGGCGGCATTCCGGGCAAAGCGCTTGCTGCTGCCGTTTGCATCACAGAATCCTCAGCCTGCAAACATGGAGCTTGCCGGCTTCCGTTCCATAGTGGAGGCTGCAGCCGCGCTTTCCGGGACAGCGGTCATCGGACTCGGCTCTTTTGCGGAACCGCTGACTGTGCAAAATATAGAAGAATATGTGCAGGCCGTGCTGGCATTCCCCGGACTGTCCGTCCTGATTGAAACTGACGGTTCGCTGGTAACGGAAGCGCTTGCAGACCGCATTGCCGCCCTTGTGCAGCAGGCTGCCCCCCGCACGAACGGCCGGGATGCCGTAATATGGATTGTTGCCGTGGATGCCGTGAGCGAAGAAACGTACCGCGCCGTACATTCCCTGCCGCTGGACGGCGGTCCGGAAGGGCAGGGCACTACGCTTGCTGCTGCTGTCCGGGCACTGGCGGTGCTTGCTGCCAGATTCCCCGGCGCCGTGTACCCGCAGTTTGTGCGCATGAACCGGAACGAATGCGAGCTGGAGCAGTTCTACCGCTGCTATCATGACAGTGCAAGTGTGACGGGCGGCCGGCTCATCATCCAGAAATACGATGCTTTCTGCGGGCTGCTGCCTGACGAAAAGCCTGCAGACCTTTCCCCGCTTGAGCGGAACGCCTGCTGGCACCTTAAGCGCGACATGACCGTGCTGCCGGACGGGAACGTGCCCCTGTGCCGGGAATTCCTCCTGGATGCTCCGCTTGGCAATGTGCTTTCGGAGAAGCTTGCGGATGTGTGGGAGCGGGGACTTGCGTCTGTCGCCCGCCAGATAGAGAACGTGTATGACGAAAAGTGCAGGAACTGCGATGAATATTATACCTTCAACTTTTAACCAGCGCCAGGTGGAGCACACCGTCCTTGGCGGGACGGAGCCGCTCAGGAAAGTCCAGATGCCTGTTACCTGCCTTGTGCTCAACAGAATGAGCCGCCAGTACCGCGGCCGCTGCTTTACGTCTCTGCTGGCCTGCGGTTTTGAGCGGATTGTGAGCGTGGAAATCCGCAGCCCGAACTACAATACAGAACAGCTTTCCCAGGAATTCCCGGAAGTGAAATTCGTTGTTGTGCCGGAGGACGTGACGCTTGGTGACATGGTGAA
>CADCQA010000192.1 GCA_902803415.1 uncultured Spirochaetaceae bacterium
CACAAAGGCACACAGCGTCTTTACGCCGCGCCCGATGGCCGCCCAGTTATATGCAATGAGAGAAATAACGCCCGCGGCAATCAGCACAGCGGCGATGATGCTCAATATGACGGGAACATTCCACGCACGGCGCGTTACGGCTGGCGCGGCAGCTTTCGCCGAAGGAGTGTTTTCTGCCGTTGCCGGGATTTTTCCGCGGTAATATGCGGCAATCCGTCCGGCAGCGGCACTGTCAATCACACCTGCTTCCTGCAGGGTATCCAGCTCATCAAGGAGCCAGTATATGCAGTATGAGTCCATACTGATATAACAGGGAGCAGCCCCCATCCGTTACAGCGCAGGGAAGTCAGGGGAAAGCAGCCCCCGCACCAGGCGGAATGAAGGGAAGCTGTCCGGGCATCGGGGGAATCACCCGGACAGCAGTGATGAAGACCGAGCGAATTACTGCACAGTCTTTATGTATGCAAGGGCAGAATCAGCTGCAATCTTTCCGTAGATGGTAATGTCTGCAACGGCATTGCCGCCCAGACGGTTTCCGCCATGCACGCCGCCCGTAACTTCGCCCGCGGCAAACAGTCCCGGCACGGCAGCGCCCGCAGTGTCAATCACCTGGGCAGAAGTGTTAATCTTAATGCCGCCCATCGTGTGGTGCACGGCCGGGCCGACTTCCACTGCATAGAACGGAGCCGTTGCAACCTGGCGCGGCATGTCACCGGCGGCCCGTCCGAATTCGGTATCATTCCCGGCAGCCTGCATTTTGTTGTAGGAAGCCACGGTTTCCTCAAGTGCAGCTGCAGGCATGCCCAGCTTTTCCGCAAGACCGGCAAGCGTGTCCGCTTCCGTCAGCAGGCCCTGCTTTGCATAGCCTTCAATTGCCTTCAGCGATTCGCGGATTCCCTGGTCAAAGAGCAGGAACGAAGTCTTTCCGGTCTGCTCAAGGATGGCCGCAGACATAACGTCGCGCGTTGCCATTTCGTTGTTGAAACGCTTTCCTTCACGGTTCACCATGATGGCACCATTGCCGCGCACGGCCTCGGTAATCATCAGTCCGTTGCCCGGCACCACGGTCGGGTGCGTCTGAATCTGCTCCATCTGCACAAGTTCCGCATTGAATTTCTTAACCCAGGCAAATGCATCGCCGGTAGCACCCTTGTGGTTCGTCGTGCCGAATCCCGCAAGTCCCGGCTGATACTTTACCACCATGTCCGGGTTTGCACCAAAGCCGCCGCTCGCAATGACAACGGCCTTGGCAAGCACCTTGTACGTTCCAGCTGCAGAAGAGACGGACACCGCAAAACCTGAACCCTCGCGGGCAAGATCTGTAACCGTGTTGTTAAAGCGGATTTCCGCGCCGGCCTTTTCTGCGGCGGCCTGCAGCACGGGAACCAGATGCACGCCGATTGCACCGCCGCCCTGGGGACGATGCGTACGCTTATTCGTGGAACCGGCCATCTTGCCCACGTCACTCAAATCGGCACCGAGCGACATAAGCCACTCGACGGTCTCCGCGGACTTTTCAACCATGTTGCGCACCAGATCGGGATCGTTCAGGTTGTAGCCGCCCTTCATCGTGTCCTGATAGTACTGTTCGTTCGTGTCGGCAATGCCCAGCTGCTTCTGCACGGAAGTTTCGGAAGCATTCAGGCCGCCTGTTGCGGAATTGGTGTTGCCGCCCGCAATGCCCATTTTCTCCAGCACAATGACGCTGGCACCGGCGCCCGCAGCCTCGGTAGCAGCAGAAAGCCCCGCGCCGCCCGCACCGATAACCACAATGTCGCAGCTTGTGTCGGCCGCGGCAGCTGCAGCAGAAGTGCCGGAAGCGCCCTGCGCCTTTGCAATGGCAGCCTTGAGTGCCTGCACGGTTGCCTTGGAAGTAATTGTTGCACCGGAAACCACATCCAGTCCGTCGGCGCTGTTTTTCTTCACCGCCTGAGCGATGATTTCCTCTTCCGCGGGCTTTGCAAAATCGGTTTCGCTTTCGGAAAGCACACGTGCTCCGGCAATCTTGCCGTCCTGTACCGTAAGTACAAGCTCAATCGGGCCGTTGCGGCCTTCCGCACTGCCCGTCCAGTCACCGTCGGCAAGCTTTGCCTTGGTAGACAGCCTGCTGCACATGCAGAGCGCCGCAGCAGACACCAGCAGGAATGCAGCGGTTATCGCTATGCCTGTCCTTTTCTTCATAATCTGACCTCCTGACGGCAGACTCGTCCCGCACCGGGGATGCCGCCGTCCAAAAATTTCAATCACAGCATACACTAAATTTTTACGTCTTTGGAAGGGCTTTGCCCGAATTCTGCCATTTTTTTATGGCAAAACAGTTCAAAGCATTGACCAAAAAAAACATTTCAATTATAATAGTACCACGATATGCCAACTTAGCTCATCCGGTAGAGCAGCTCCCTCGTAAAGAGCAGGTGACCCGTTCAAGTCGGGTAGTTGGCTGGAACGGCTGTCCATTCGGGCAGCCTTTTTTTTATTAAACCTGTTCGGAAACTTCTGTTTCAGAACAGGTCTATTCCCCCGCACAGACGGGCCGACACGCAGCCGCTGCATTCAGAAGGCGGCAGCTTCGCCCAGGCTTTTCTTTCTGCGGATGCTCAGCCCGCCGGTCGCTTCCACGCTTAGCCGCCAGACATCGCCCTGATTCATGGCAACATGGTTCACGGTGCCGTTCACGCTGCGGATGCCCAGTTCCCTGCTGCGCTTTTCGTCCTTAAGGATTCCGAACAGTTCCTTCAGCCGCAGGAAAAAAGCGTCCTGCTCCATGCCGTAGATGGAAGACGCTTCAAGGCAGTAGATGACGGGCAGCTGCTCGTCGTTGAACATGCAGGTAAGCGGCACGGCGTCGTCCGGTTTCATGCGCTCGGAATAGACGCGGTAGGGATAGGCAATGTTTTTCTGCTGCCCGCTTTCTATCTGCGAGTAGTCGAAATTCACCGTGATGGAATCGATGGCAATCCGGCTGCCCGGCAGCGTTACCGTCTGCTGAGAAACAACCTCGCCGTCTTCGGAAAGGATTTCAATGCGGTAGGTCTTTTCCACGCCGCTGCCGGTGTTCCGCTGCGAAAGCATTGTTACCTGCGCAATGTCCTCCACGCGCGACAAATTTTTGACCATCACGCCCAGCTCCTGTATGCGGCGCAGATCGTCGGCAACGCGGCGGAAGCGGTTTATACCCAGAAGGAGCGAATTGAGTCCCACGGCAACAACAAGCACCATCAGGATTTCCGGCAGCCGCAGCAGCAGCGAGATGAAAAATGAGCGGAACGCGTCGAGGGAAACCGCAATTTTTCCGGCAGTACCAAGCCGCCCGTAGCGCCGCTCCTCCGTAAGCACAGCCTTTGCGGCACAAAGCAGGAAGCAGAGCAGCAGGGCAAGCAGCACCGGCACGGCAAAGGGCAGCAGCAGCGCCCGCAGCTGCCGCAGCACGGTAAGCAGCAGGGAAGCCAGCGGCAGTTCTTCCAGCGAAATCAGCCCGCGGCAGGATTCAAGGATGTTCACGGCAGCATACAGCGCAAGCAGCACCAGCGCAAGCGAGCACAAAAGCAGCAGCGCATAGCGGAAAAAGAAGAAACGCCCTGCCGCCGGTTTACGTGGCGGCGGCGGGGGCGGCATTCCGGCGGCTTTGCGGGACGTTGCGGGTGTATTCATGGGCTATTCCTTGACGATTTCCATGCCGCCGGTGTGGGGGTGGCAGAGCACCTTGTAGGTAAAGCCCTTTTTGAACTGCACCACGGATTTCAGGTCGTGGACGGAAGTACCGTACTGCCCGCTGGAACTGCCCTGCCAGCCTTCCTTTATCATGGCAAAATACTGGGAAAGCTGCAGCTCAAGTTCTTTCTGCTCGTCTTCCGGCAGGCCGTCGATAAGCCCCCGGTATATGGAAGGAAAACCGTTTTCATCGTAGAGGGAAAACAGTTTTTCAGCATCCTCCATCGCCATGATGTCGGTGTACAGCCCGCTGGGGAAAAACACAAAATCGTCATCCGAAAGCCGGATAATCTGAAAATCCACAAAGAGTTCTTCTCCGCGGAGCGAAAAGACGCGGCTTTCACCGGTTTTCCGGCCCGTCAGGCAGTCGTAGGCGGCAAGTTCCACCTCGATTTCCGAATCCTTGTGCTTCAGGACCTCAAAGCGCAGCGGGACGCACTCTTCCTTCATAAAGGCAATGCGCTCCTCCAGCCTGATGATTTTTTCCTGAGTGCCCCGCAGCATCAGCGAAGAAACGACGCTCGCAAGCAGCATG
Source organism: uncultured Spirochaetaceae bacterium (assembly GCA_902803415.1). Lineage (GTDB taxonomy): Bacteria > Spirochaetota > Spirochaetia > Treponematales > Treponemataceae > Treponema_D. The sequence continues at coordinate 4,247 of CADCQA010000192.1, forward strand.
CAGACCAAGGTGACAACGCCCGCTATTTTTTTTACAGGCTTCTTTTTCGCCGCTTTCTCGTCCATATTCCCGGATTCCTCCTGTATCAACCGGCATGTGCCAACAGTAGTGCCCGGAAAACACGTTCCCGGACACCTCCAGTATACCACAAAAAGCGCCAGTCCGCCACTAGCAATAAAAGTGTAATTCCAATAGAATAACAGGCATGGCAAGGGTGTCGCACGCTTTACCGGGGCAGAATAAAATTGACATGACGGAAGGCCCGTTGTTCACCAAGCTGCTCCGCTTTTCCATCCCGCTCATTTTCTCCAGCTTCCTGCAACTGCTCTTCAACGCTGCCGACGTGGTGGTGGTGGGGCGCTTTGCGGGGGACAATTCGCTTGCGGCGGTCGGCTCAACAGGCTCGCTCATCAACCTGCTCATCAACCTTTTCATGGGGCTTTCCATCGGAACGAATGTGGTGGTGGCGCGCTACTTTGGGGCAAAGCAGCACGGACTGCTCCGGAAAACCATCCACACTGCCATGCTTGTGTCCGTTTACAGCGGGCTTATCCTGACGGCAGTGGGCGTAGGCAGCGCACGCGGGCTGCTCATCCTGATGCAGGCACCGGAAGAAGTGCTGGGCCTTGCCGCCACTTACCTGAAAGTCTACTTCGGCGGCATTACCGCCACCATGGTCTACAACTTCGGGAGCGCCATTCTGCGGGCAAAAGGAGACACCCAGCGGCCGCTCTACATTCTCTTTCTTGCGGGAATCATAAACCTGCTGCTGAACCTCTTTTTTGTCATCGTACTGAAGATGGACGTGGCGGGCGTGGCGCTTGCAACCGTCCTGTCGCAGTGCCTTTCCGCGGCGCTGGTGGTGCTGATTCTGTGCAGGGAGCAGGACGAATTCCGCCTTGAACTCCGCAGGATGAAGATTGACGGCGCACTGTTCATGCAGATTGTGCGCATCGGGCTGCCCGCCGGCTTTCAGGGCATTATGTTCTCCTTCTCCAACGTCATCATCCAGTCTTCCGTGAACTCCTTCGGGGCGGTGCTGATTGCCGGAAATTCTGCAGCCTGCAACCTTGAAGGCTTTATCTACACCTCGATGAACGGCTTTTCGCAGGGGGCGCTCACTTTCTGCTCGCAGAATCTGGGCGCAAACAAGACGGACAGAATCCGCCGCACGGTCTGGATTTCGCAGCTGTCCATCGCGGTTATCGGCGCGGTGATGAGCGCGGTCTTCCTCTTTTTCGGCAGGCAGCTGCTGGGCATCTACACAACAAGCCCCGCCGTTGTGGAAGCCGGCATGTCACGCCTGTGGGTCATCTTTACCACGTACTACCTGTGCGGCATGATGGACGGCATGTCAAACGCAATCCGCGGCATCGGGCATTCGCTGCTGCCGGTCATCACGTCGCTGCTGGGCGCCTGCGTGTTCCGCATCATCTGGCTCAGCACGGTGTTCATGATGCCGCAGTTCCACAGGCCGCTCACCATATTCCTTTCCTACCCCCTCAGCTGGACGCTGACGTTCGCCGCAAACATCGTGGCATACGTCCGCTACATGCGGCACCTGGACGGGGAACGCCCCCGCGAAGAAAAACGATGAAAGGGAGATTTGCGCCTTCGCCGAGCGGCAGGATGCATCTGGGCAACATATACGCGGCGCTGCTTTCCTGGCTGTCTGCCCGGTCGCAGGGCGGCACCTGGCTGCTGCGCATCGAAGACCTTGACCGCCAGCGCTGCAAGGCGGAATACGCCGCTCAGCTTATCGACGACCTGCACTGGCTGGGGCTTGAATGGGACGAAGGAGCGGAAGACGGCTACTTTCAGTCGCAGCGCGACGACTGCTACCGGCAGAGCTTTGCCGCACTGGAAGCACAGGGACTGGTCTACGACTGCTTCTGCCGCCGCGCCGACCTGCTGGCAGCCAGCGCTCCCCATGCAAGCGACGGAACCCCGGTGTATTCGGGGCGGTGCCGCTCGCTTTCCGCGGCGGAACGGGAACGGCTTTCCGCGCTCCGCCCCCCTGCAAAGCGCATCCGGGTGGACGACGAAGAAGTTTCCTTTACAGACGGGCATTACGGCGAGCAGCGCTGCAACCTGCTGCATGACTGCGGGGACTTTGTGCTGCGCCGCGCCGACGGCAACTTTGCCTACAACCTTGCGGTGGTCACGGACGATGC
>CADCQA010000193.1 GCA_902803415.1 uncultured Spirochaetaceae bacterium
AAAATCGGGGAATGACGTATAAACTGCGCCCTTTATAGTAAATTCCGGTGAGGGACTTGCGGTAAAACCGAATGTGTTGTTAAAAAGCAGGCCTGCGTTCATGTTCCGGTCCGGAACAAGCTTTTCTACCAGGCCGACGGAGGCATTGAAATGCCCGTAAAAAGAAATGGCCGGGCTTCCAGTACTGAAGCTCGGTTCCAGTGTCTGCGGGGACTGCGACTGCTCCTCCGATATCTCGGTATCCCCAGCATCGTTGAATATATCATCCACGCTGTCTTCGTAATCCTGCGGAAAACAGAGGAGCGGGCAAAGTATTAACAATGCTGAGGTAAGCAGTCGCCGGCCGTTTTTCATCACTTGCTGCTCTGCATCTCAACGTATTTCTTTGTGTACACGGCATCACTCTGCTTTGCAAAGGTAACGTCCGTGATGGTGATTTGGGTCTGCTCGTACTGCATCTTGTTGTTGATTTTCTTGCCGCGCAGATTGTCCACAATCAGCATTGAGTTCGGTACGGAATAGCCGTACTTTTTATCCTTCTGATATGAAGGAATAGCCGTTGTGCGGAGCAGCTGCCCGGAATAGCTGTAATCCTCGCGCTTGCGGATAAGGCCGTCATCTTCCGTAACCCAGAGCTTTACGGTCTGGTAGGCAACGTCAGCTCCCGGTGCAGCGTTCAGTTCAAAGAGCACGCAGGACAGCTTTCCGAGCGTAACGCGGGTTGCGCTTGCAATCTTGTAGTCCCTGCTGAAGTGCTGCGGGGTAAAATCGCTGTTGTTTGCGTTTGAACCCTGGAATTTTTCCTTTGCGCTGGTGAACGTAAACTGCTTGTCTGCCGGGTCGTAGTACCAGATGTTGCTGTCGAACTGGACATACCCCTTGCCCTTGTCCTTCTTTGCAGGTCCGGTGATGAGGATGGTGTAGGATGATGCCTTGTCGCGGCGGTACATGACGGCATTCAGGACAGAGGTGCCCTGGCCGGGCTTATCCTGCACGATTGAATACTTTGCAGAAAAGTCGCTGCTGGTGAATGCCGTTGTTGCGTCTGTTTTCTTCAGGAGCGCTGCGGCATCTGCTGCAGAGAGCTTTGTGTCTGCGAATGCTGCACCACCTGCCAGAAGCAGTCCTGAAACTATGGAAATAAATGCTATAAGTGTCTTTTTCATACGTTCAACTCCCAAAAAAGTCGGATAATTATGTTGTCGTGGCGAGTGCCCCCACGGGGCTGATGCTCACGACGTTTCGAATAGTAAACAACATAGATGAAATAGTCGTTACAGCAATTATAAAAAATAGTGTTACCGACTTCAGTGCGCTTGCCGTGGGCCTGAGCCGCCCGTTTTCAAGGAAAATGTCCATCGCCGGGATGAACGAGAAGCTGAACTGCGTCAGCAGTCCCATGATAAGGCCGGTCATCAGGAGAGCCGCAAGGAAGCCCGCCACCAGCAGGTAGAAGGATTCCGTCAGGAAAAGGAACTTCACGCTGCCCGGCTTCATGCCGAGTGCGCGGTACGTGCCTATTTCCGTGATGCGTTTCATGATGATTATCTTGTACGTGCTGCCGATGCCCACGGATATGATGACCATAAGCACGATAATGATGAGCAGCACCACGGCCTTGATTGCGTCGATGAGCAGCTGCAGATCGCTGATATTGGCATCCAGGGAGATGAGCGCGTAGCTTATGTCCTCCCGCGGCATGTCGTAGTCGATATAATGGTAGAATTCCTTCTTGCAGTCGTACTTGGGGTACATGGGAAGCACCTGCGAGAGCGACTGCTGCAGCTGCGCTATGGTGTCCGGAGCGGGATTTCTGTCTTCAAAATACATGCAGATGCGGTTTACGTAGTTGTCCGGCCGCACCGTCACCTTCCTGAGCGCCTGTATGTCTATGTACAGCGTATAGATACCAAAGAGGCTGTTGTTGTTGAATATGCCGGAGATAACGAGGTTTATCGTGTTCTTGTAGCCCTTGTCCGTATAAACCTGATAGGTTACGGTGTCTCCCGCACGCACGCCGAGCCGGGCCGCAATGGCCTTGGAGATGATGATATTGTTGTGGTCCGGGGAAGGTTCGGCATTGCCTTCCACAAAATCAAATGCGGAAAACAAATCCTTTTCGGCTTCAAAGTCAACGCCTTTTGCCATGCGCTGCCGGACGGTCATGCCTTCAAAGAAAATATATGACTTGCGGGCATCGTAGTCGATGCGCGAATAGTAGGTAACGTCTTCCGGCAGAAAGCCTTTGAGCGTCTGTATGAGCCCCGGAGCGTCGCCAAGGGAATAGTTGATGTCGCCGCCCATCAGCGTGATGTCGCCGCCGTAGTACTGCTTGGACTTGTTGTGCACGGCCTTGAGCATGCCGTCCGTAACCCACAGCGCAGACAGCATGATGGTGATGCCGGCGATGCAGACGGAAAAAAGCGAAACATACTGCCGCCGGTTGTTTACCAGCGTATGCAGGGCAATACGGGAAAAGAATATCATACCTGCCCCCTCATTGCAACGATGGGATTGCTTTCCATGGCAACGTGCACCGGATACAGCCAGCCCAGGAACGCGAGCGCCACGGATATTGCCAGGCAGCGCAGGATGTTCGTAAGCGTAAGGACGGCATTTATGCGGTTGCCGCCGAAAAGCTGCACCAGCAGCGAATTGCCGAGCTGTATGTCTGCGCGGTTAATCAGAATGCTTGCCGCGCCGCCCAGGATGCAGCCCAGAATGCCCGCGCTGACGGTCAGCAGGGCTGTTTCGCTCAGGAACTGGAGGGCGATGAAGCGCTGGGAGGCGCCGATTGCCCGCAGCGTGCCGGTTTCGCAGACACGCCCCAGCGCGGATATAGTCAGCGTGTTGTTGATGACGATAAAGCCCGTCAGCAGAATGAGTATGATGCCCACCGTCATGATGATGCGCAGGTAGAAGACGTAGACCACGGAACCGCCCGCCGCGGTGCGCCAGTTGATTGCCTGTACCGGCCAGTCGTTTTCCTTGAACGTTGCATTGAGCGAGCGGATAAGTTTCTTGGGGGACAGGTGCTTGTCCGTCCGGCAGATAAGGTAGGACCACGTATTGTTCTGCGCCGCAGGAATTTCCGTTTCATCTTCGTCGTCCTGCAGCAGTGCGGCAACGTCCAGAATGCCGGCATCGGTTCCGGTCGTATCCTCGCTGGAAAAAAACAGTTCGTCGAAATTCCCCGAACTGCTGCTTTCCATCAGGTTCTTCAGCGAATCGTCAATTTCAATGTCGTCGCTGGTGTCCTGCACGCCCATGAGTGCCCGCAGCGTTTCCGGGTCGATGAGGGCAATCTTGTCAAGTGTATAGTTTCTGACGTCGTAACTGTAGATGCCGGTAAGCGGGACGGCCCGGATGGTAAACGATGCCCCGTCGGTCATGATGAGCTTTACCATATCTCCGACGTGCAGGGTGGTTTCTGCGTCATCCTCGATGAGGGCAAGTGCATTGTCGCTCAGCATGAGGCCGCGCTCGCCGGATGTATAGGGGCGGCCGGAAAGCATCCGGATGCCGCTCATGTCCGCAATGTATTCGTCCCCGACTACGCCGAACAGCGAAACAGGGACGTTTTCTTCATTTATGTCGATGACCGCCATGCCGGTAATCTGCGGAATGACAGAGGTGATGCCCTCCGTGTTCCGTACGCAGTCATTGACTTCGGAAAACGGAATGAGCAGGGGAATTTCGGAAAGCTCGCCCGTTACCGGGGTTTCGTCGCCGAAAAGGCTGATGGGAAAGTCCGATTTGGGGCAGATAACGATATTGCCTGTGAACGAGTTCACATAGGTGTGCTCCATGCCGCTGTCGGTGCCGTCGAATACGGCATTCGAAATGACAAGCAGCGCGAGCGTGAACGTTATGAACAATACTATGACAGCGGAGCTTCTGCGGGAAAGCACGTTCCGCAGGGCAAAACGAAATGCAAACATGTACCGCAATACTATCATAGTAAGGACAAAAACGCAAGTTACAGCACTGTGTCCGGCACTGTGCCCGCCGGGCTTTCTGCAAGTGCGCTGCCTTGAAAAAGGCGCATTTTTGCCGCGTGCCGCCCCCGTCGCGCCTGTGTTGTCATAAAAACGGGAAATATGCTAGAATGGCGCCATGACTATCATCGAAATGCACGGCGTGAGCAAGAAATACCAGATGGGGCGGCTGTTTGTCCCGGCGGTGAAAGATATTTCGTTCAGCATAGAAAAAGGTGAATTCGCCGCTATCTCCGGTCCGTCCGGTTCCGGAAAGTCCACGCTGCTCAACCTGATGGGGCTCATAGACCTGCCTTCCGCAGGAAGAATCGTCCTTGACGGCATCGACGTGTACAAGGACTGCACGCTCCCGGACGACAACAAGGTTCCCCGCGGGCTTGACCGCCGCATCACGGAGCTTCGCAGCTCGCACCTTGGCTTTATCTTCCAGAATTTTAACCTTATTCCTGTCCTGAATGTCTATGAAAACGTTGATTTGCCCTTAAACCTGATGGACAAGAAGGACAATCACCTGAACATGAACCGTGCCGAGCGTGCGGAATGGATCCGCTTCCTGATTGAGAAGGTGGGGCTGACGGCGTGGAGCAAGCACAAGCCGGCAGAGCTTTCCGGCGGGCAGCGCCAGCGGGTTGCCATTGCACGTGCACTGGTTACCAAGGCGCCCGTCATCCTTGCTGATGAACCCACAGCCAACCTTGATTCCAAGACCGGCGAGCAGATTCTTGAGCTCATGCAGCAGCTGAACAAGGAGCTTGATACAACCTTTATTTTTTCTACCCACGATTCCCGTATCGTCAAGATGTGCAACCACGTTATCTACATCCTTGACGGTGAAAAGGTTGACGAACGCCACGGCGATGCCTGATACGCCGGCACTGCCAGCTGCGCTGGCACCGGCTGTCACGGGCATCCGGTGGGGCAGGGGGCGCCCGCTGCGGCCGGCTTCCTCCGGCTCCCCGCTTGACCGCTTTCCGCGGGAGCGCATTTTTGTTGCGTGCTGAACCCCTTCCCGGCTGTTGCAGAAGCCCCGGAATTCCGCTACTATATCCCTAATATGGAAAAACTTAAGATTTTATTGGCAAAAGGCAGGATTTACGAGTCTGTCTACGGTCTTCTGAGTGACGTGGGGATTTCCATTTATCTTCCCGACCGCACCTATTTCCCCGTGACGAACCAGGATGACCTTGCGTTCCAGGTTGTAAAGCCTCAGATTGTGGGCGCACTGCTTGCCGGCAACAAGGCTGATGTGGGCTTTTCCGGCAAGGACTGGGTATACGAAAACGGCGTGCAGGACAGCGTTGAGGAAATCATGGACCTGGGCTTTGACCCGGTGCGCATCGTTGCTGCCGTTCCCGACACGCTTGATTTTGCAAAGATTGTCTCCGGCCCCGTTACCATTGCCACTGAATACCAGGCGCTGAGCAGCCGCTGGATGAAGGAAAAGAATATCGACGGTACCATTTTCCGCACCTGGGGCACCAGCGAAGGTTTTGTGCAGGACAACGAGGATTCCATCGCACAGATTCTTATCGACAACACGAGCACCGGTTCCTCACTCCACGCGAACCACCTGAAGATTGTGGACACGCTGATGACTTCTTCCACGCGCCTGTATGCATCAAAGGAAGCGCTGAAGAATCCTGCCAAGAAGCAGAAAATCATGGAGCTGAAAATGCTCATGGAGACGGTGCTGAATGCCCGCTCCCGCGTTATGCTGGAAATGAATGTTGCACAGGACAAATTTGATGCGCTGGTGAAGGGACTTCCCTCCATGCGCAGTCCCACGGTCAGCCCGCTCTTCGGCGGCAACGGCTATGCAATCAAGATTGCGGTGCAGAAAAGTGACGTGCCGGTGCTGCTGCCCAAGCTGCAGTCGCTCGGTGCCACTGACATCGTGGAATATGAGCTCCGCAAAGTGATGGTCTGAGGAAACGCTATGGCACGGACGGCAACAATCGAACGCAATACTTCCGAGACGCAGATTGCACTGACGCTGAACCTTGACGGCAGCGGCAAGTGCAGTGTGCGCAACCCCATCGGTTTTTTTGACCACATGCTGCGCTCTTTCTGCAAGCACGGCATGTTCGACCTTTCCGGCGAGCTGCACGGCGACCTGCATGTTGACCAGCACCATTTGATTGAAGATACCGGCATTGTGCTGGGCATGTGCTTTGCAAAAGCGCTGGGAGACTGCGCGGGCATCTGCCGCTCCGGGTTCTTCATCTATCCGATGGACGAAAGCCTTTTGCAGGCAAGCGTTGATTTTGGCGGGCGTCCCTTCTGCGTGTGCAACGCGCAGCTTTCCGGCATTCCGCTCGTTTCCGTCAGTCCCGACGGCGCGCAGGCAAGCTTTCAGACGGACTGCTTTGAAGACTTCTGGCAGGGCTTTGTGCAGGCGGCGCACTGCAACCTGCACCTTGACACCATCCGCGGCCGCAGCGACCATCACAAGATGGAAGGGCTGTTTAAGGCTGCTGCCCGTGCCATCCGCGCCGCAGTGGAAGTGGATCCCCGCCGCAACGGAGAGATTCCCTCAACCAAGGGCGTCATCGTCTGACGTCGCTGCGGGGCTTGCAAATCTGATACTGCCATAAAAAAACGCGTTCCCGGCATAACACTGTCCGCCGGGAACGCGTTTTTTTTTGCTGCCCTACAGGGGTCAGTCGATTTTTGACATGTCGGCAATGTCCTTGCTGTAGTCCACGCCTTCTACATCGAAGCCGTTGGTTGCAAGGAAGTCGTGGCGGATACCTTCAAGGTCGGCCAGCTCGGCAACATTTTCTTCCGTAACGGACGGCATAATCTTGTCAACTTCCGCCTGGATTTCCGGAGCAAGCTCAAGGTCATCAATGCGGATGCGCCCCTCGCTGTCGAGCGGGACGGTGCCTGCTGCCGCGTTCTCGCCGGTAAAGAGCCGCTCTGCGAAGAGCCGTTCCATCTGCTCGATGCAGCCTTCATGGGTGCCCTTCTTTTTCATCACCTTGAACAGCACGCCAAGGTACAGCGCGATGATGGGGATAACTGCAGATGAGCGGGTGATGAGTCCCTTGTTCACGCTGACGTAGGCTGCGCCGCCGATTGCGCTGAGCGCGCTGCTGATGTTGTGGGCACGGGCCTCAAGGTCTTTCTTTGCAGCGCCGATGGTGCCGTCGCGGTAGATGGGGTGGCTGAGCGCCGGCCCGATGTAGGAATATGCCACGGTGCGGCAGCCCTGTGCAAGCACGCCGGCATCTGCAAGCTGCTTCATCCAGCGCTCCCAGTCTTCGCCGCCCATCACCTTGACGGTGTTCGGCACGTCGTCGCCGGATGCTGGCTCCGACTCCATCTGGGAAATCTTGCCGGTCATCATGTCCAGCGAGGCGCCGCCGTAGGGTTTCCCAATCGGCTTGATGACGGATTTGTAGAGCACCTTAGTGTCGGGGTCGGTGCGCACGGGGCTTGCAAGGCTGTAGACCACAAGGTCGAACTTTGCGCCCCACGCCTTTGCGTCTTCAATGACCTTGGCGCGGATTTCGTCGCTGAAGGCATCGCCGTTGATGGTGATTGTCCTGAGTCCGGCTGCAGTGGCGGCACGGTCAAATGCAGCGTTGTTGTACCAGCCCGGTGTGCCCGCGCGCTTTTCGGTAGCCTCGTGCTCAAAGGAGACGCCGATGGTGTCCGCGCCGTATTCAAATGCTGCGCTGATTCTGCTGGCAAGCCCGTAGCCGGTTGAGCAGCCGAGCACGAGCACTGTCTTGGGGCCGGCTCCGCCTTCTTTTGCGCCCTTGATGCCGCGCTTTGCCTTCTGTGCCTTTACGTATGCAATCTGCCGCTCAGTTTCCTTTGCGCATCCGACGGGGTGCGCGTTGATGCAGATGTTGCTGCGAATCATTGGTTTTATGACCATAGCTTTCCTCCCGAACAAGAGCCCTGCCGGTTCTGCGGCTGTGCCGCCCGTGCAACCGGTTTACAAAAACCGCGGCGTGTACGAACGCTGCAATGCGGTTCCTGGCTGTATCCGGACACTGCCCGGTGCCGTTGCGGCTTTGGGCAGTCCCGCTTGTAACGTGTTGTAGGTGATGTGCCCGGCGGCATGAAGTCCCGGACAAAGCTATTCTACCTTGTTTTGACATTTTTCGTCAATGTGTCGAGCAAGGAGTGCCGGGGATTC
>CADCQA010000194.1 GCA_902803415.1 uncultured Spirochaetaceae bacterium
AATGCACGGGCACTGCTTTGCAGGTGCGGTAAAGCGTGCGTTCGGGTGAGCCATTTCCTCGCCCTTGGGAGCCTTGTCCTTGGGCAGGGCGTCGCGGGTCTGTCCCTTCCAGTCAACCAGCTTGCCCTTTGCCGGGTAGCCGATGCCTTCCCACCACACATCGCCGTCTTCGGTCAGTGCGCAGTTGGTGTAGATGGTGTTCTTCTCTGCTGAAACAAGAGCGTTCTTGTTGGATTCTGCAGAAGTTCCCGGTGCAACACCGAAGAAACCTGCTTCCGGGTTGATTGCATAGAGGCGGCCGTCTTCGCCGAACTTCATCCATGCGATGTCGTCGCCGATGGTCTCGACCTTCCAGCCGGGAACAGTCGGGATGAGCATGGCGAGGTTTGTCTTGCCGCATGCTGACGGGAATGCACCGGTCACATACTTGACTTCGCCCTGGGGGTTGGTCAGCTTGAGGATGAGCATGTGCTCTGCGAGCCAGCCTTCATCGCGTGCAAGCACGGTTGCAATGCGGAGTGCAAAGCACTTCTTGCCCAGCAGTGCGTTTCCGCCGTAACCTGAACCGTAAGACCAGATAAGGCGCTCTTCCGGGAACTGTGAAATGTATTTGTGCTCGACGTCTGCGCACGGCCAGATGCCGTTGTCTTTCTCGCCGTTGTTGAGCGGCTTACCGACTGAGTGGAGGCAGGGAACGAATTCGCCTGACTTCTCGATAAGGTCGAGGACAGCCTTGCCTGCGCGGGTCATGATGTCCATGTTCAGGACAACGTATTCGGAGTCTGTGAGCTCAATGCCGTTCTTTGAAATCGGTGAGCCGAGCGGGCCCATGCAGAACGGAATGATGTACATGGTGCGGCCGTGCATACAGCCCTTGTACAGACCGGTCATGGTAGCCTTGAGTTCTTTCGGGTCGATCCAGTGGTTCGTGGGACCTGCATCCTCTTCCTTGACGGAGGAGATGAATGTGCGGCCTTCAACGCGGGCAACGTCAGACGGCAGTGAGCGGAACAGGAAGCTGTTCTCCTTCTTCTTGAGCGGGGTTGCAAGGCCTTCCTTCACGCATTTCTGCATAAGGCGGTCGTACTCTTCCTTTGAACCGTCGCAGAGGTACACTTCGTCCGGCTCGCACATCTTGACACATTCTTCAACCCAGGCTTTCACCTTCGGGTTTTTCAAATCATTGATAGTCATGAAACAACTCCTATACGTTTGGAATTAAACTGAAAGACACTGCCGCTTACAACGTAAGTGCCTGCCCTTCCGACCCCTGCATGTGCACAAGTCGTTTGATTCCTTCACAGGAAACTATAACGTTTTTTTTGTTTCTGTGCAATGTGTGCGCGCAGGGATTCAGCATGAGATTTCTTCCGCCGGAAAAAAATATGTATCAGAGCTTAAAAAGAGATTCTCGTTGTGCTGCTCGGTTGACAAATCCCCTGCGGCTGCCGTATTATGGCACATATTTATGGAAGGAAACCGATTTTCATTCTGCCCTGCCTGCGGGAGCAGGGGAATCCAGACGCTTCACGGCGGGCGCAAGTGGCTCTGCCCGGACTGCGGCTTTGATCTGTACAGCAATGTTGCGGCGGCCGTGGGGCTTATCATCAGGAATGCCGCGGGCGAAGTACTGTTTGAGCGCCGTGCAAAGGAACCGCGCAAGGGCTTCCTTGCCTTTCCCGGCGGTTTTTCCGAGCCTGATGAGAGCGGGGAAGAAGCCGCGCTCCGCGAATGTGAGGAAGAAACCGGCGTGCGCCCGCTGGATGTGCACTACGTGTGCTCGTTCCCCAATACTTACGAATACAAGGGCATTGTCTACAAGACCTGCGACATGTTTTTTACCGCCGGCATGCCGGAAAATTTCGTGCTGAAGGCGCAGCCGGGGGAAGTGTCTTCGTTTGAGTGGCGCCGGGTGGATTCCCCCGCCGACGTGGAGGCGCTGCCGCTTGCCTTTGAATCCGCGCGGAACACCCTGCTCCGCTGGCTGGAGGTGCGCTGATGGAAGGCTGGTATGTTGACTGGACGGCAATTGCCCTGTGCGCTGCGGGGCTGGTGGCGTACGGTGTTGTGCTGGTGCTGTTCCTTCCCCGGATACAGCGCGAAAAAGACCGGCTTAGTGCTGCCGGAACGGAAATTCCCCGGAGCGAACGCCGTTTTAAGTTGGTCTTTGCCGCTGCTGTCCTGCTCATTCTGCTTCCGCTGCTGGTGCCCCTGCAGCATTACGTCATCGCTGTGACCTGCGCCACCGGTGTGCTGGGTGCATACATCGTGCTGCGCGAACGGCTTGCCGCCCTCCGCAGGCTGTAGCGGCGGGCTGATTCCGCTAGAAGGCGCCCGCGGGGACGTCGGCAAAAAAACTAGCTGTTTTTCTGCGCTGCCCCCTTTACATCTTTGTGAAGTTCTGCTATAGTATTTACATCCTTTGGCGTCTTACCCAAGTGGTAAGGGAGTGGTCTGCAAAACCATTATGCAGCGGTTCGATTCCGCTAGACGCCTTGCAGAAAAGGCTGTCGTTTCCGGCAGCCTTTTTTTTGCCTTCCAGACCTTACAAGCAAAGCTGGGGTCTGTTTTCATAGAAGGGGGCGGTCCCGGGAATTCCCAGGCCGCCCCCTCATTTTTTATGTTTTGCAACAGACCTGTTCGGAAACTGCGTTTCCGCTCAGGTTGCCGAGTTTAAAATCGCTCAAATAGCGCGATTTTAAACATCGCATTCTAGTGTAACCTGTTCTGAAACTGAAGTTTCCGAACAGGCTTAATAATTCAGCGGGCCGGCAGCATTTCCGGCGTCTGGGCGGAGCCGGATTCCTCTGCCTCCGTCTTTTTGCCGTAGCCGCCGCGCACATAGCGCCCGTCCCAGTCAGCCCCCAGGATGAGCGTAAAGTCCACATCTCCGGACTGCTCATTTCCCGAAGGCTCCTCCGTGATGTTGTAGCAGCGGATAAAGTCTCCCAGGCTCCGCGCGGCAACATCATTGCCCAGGTGGTTGATGATTTCCGTGTGCTCGTAGTCGTTGCGGGAAGCATTCCCCGTCTGCAGCACTTTGAACGAGGACTGCAGCAGAATCATTGCATTATGCGCAAGTCCCTGCCGGGTAGTGCCGTTCAGGATTTCCAC
>CADCQA010000195.1 GCA_902803415.1 uncultured Spirochaetaceae bacterium
AACTTCAGTTTCAGAACAGGTTACACTAAAATACGATGTTTAAAATCGCGCTATTTGAGCGATTTTAAACTCGTTGACCTGAGGTCTACTGCATGCGGGCGGCGCAGGAGCGTATTTTATGGAAGCAGAAAAATTTGACAGCCCCTTCAAGGGAAGAAGCCTTTTGAACTGGATTGACTGGACTCCGGAGGAAATCAGCCAGATTCTTGAATGGGCATTCCTCGTTAAAAAGCAGGCCCATGCAGGCGAAGTCCACCAGCGTTTCCTTGGCAAAACCATCGCGCTCATCTTCGAGAAGCGCTCCACCCGCACCCGCTCCTCATTCGAGACCGCGTTCGGCGAAGAAGGCGGGCACCCCGTCTTTATGTCCACGGACGACATTCAGCTGGGCGGCAAGGAAAGCGTGCAGGATACCGCACGCGTGCTGGGCAGAATGTTCAGTGCCATTGAATTCCGCGGCTTTAAGCAGGCTCACGTGGAGCAGCTGGCAAAATATTCCGGGGTGCCGGTCATCAACGGACTCACGGACGACTACCACCCCACGCAGGTGCTTGCCGACATTATGACGCTCAAGGAGCAGTTCGGCACGCTCAAGGGGCTTTCGCTGTGCTTCTGCGGTGACGGCCGCAACAACATGGCGCGCTCTCTCATGCTCATCTGCGCAAAATTCGGCATCAATTTCTCTATGTTCTGCCCGGCGGAACTTTCGCCCGCACAGGACATCATAGACATCTGCACGCCGTTCGCAGAAAAATCGGGAGCAAAAATCACCGTTTCCGATCAAAAATCAGTTGTCAAAAACGCGGATTGCCTTTATACTGATGTATGGGTTTCTATGGGCGAAGAGGCGCTCAAGGACGAGCGCATCAAGCTGCTCAAGCCGTTCCAGGTCAACAAAGACCTGATGGCTGCGACCGGTAAGCCTTCTACCATATTCCTGCACTGTCTTCCGGCTGTAAAAGGTCAGGAGGTGACGGAGGACGTCTTTGAGGGCGCTTCCAGCAAGGTATGGGACGAGGCTGAAAACCGCAAGCACACGATAAAGGCTATACTGTTAGCCCTTATAAAATAAACTGAACCCAAGGAAGGACTTTATGAAAAAACTTTTGGTTGTACTGATGTTGGCGGCGGGTTTCGTAGTCTCTGCCCTTGCACAGGATGCAGCATCGACGCCCGTCTGGGATCACGGCGACAACGTGTCGGACATCACCTACCGCAGCGTGGTCATCTACCGGGTCTATAACCAGCAGGATGCCTATATCGTGCAGTATGCAAAGGAAGGGAATGCAATCGGCACCGTTACGATCCCCAAGAAATGGGCACTGCAGGGTCAGGGTTATACCCGCAAGCTCTTCTTCCGCGAGAAGGACAAGGGGCTTCCTTCCTACATGACAGTTTTCTACAAGAACGGCGAGTTCTACAAGGCAATCCTTACGCTGTCCTACAACCGCAGTGATGCAATCTGGGCTGTGGCACCGAACGGCATGCAGGTAAACGCCGACGTAGATACACTCAACATCGAATACTAAGGCACGGTAGTGCCATACACCACAGGAACCCTACTAAAAGGCAGGTAAGCCGGCGGTTCCTGCAAGCCAGTTTCAAAGGCAGCAGGCTTTTGAAACTGGCTCTATTTTTCTTCAAATTAAGGAACAGACATGCAAGTTCTGACAAAAGACCAGGCAGACGCCTTTGCGGCGTTCATCAGCAGCCACGATTCATTTCTTATCGCCGGGCACAAGGAGCCGGACGGAGACTGCGTATCCTGCTGTCTGGGCATATCGTACATACTCAAGCACAGCGGCAAACCCTTTGTCATGCTGAATGCCGGCCCCTTTAAGCGGACGGAAATAAAGCGCTTTGCCCCGCTGTTCAAGGCAGAAGTCCCCTTTATGCTGCAGAAAGAGCGGGAGCGCTGCGGCCTTATCATTGCCGACTGCTCTGAAATTGCCCGCCTGGGCGACATCGAAGGCGACCTGCAGGGTTTTGACACCTTTATCATTGACCATCACAAGACGGCAGACGCAGGCGGCGGAAACTCCATCATCGATGCAAGTTCACCGGCGGCCTCGCTCATCGTGCAGCAGCTCTACGAAGCGCTTGTCGGCAAGCCGGACGGCGAAAAGGCACGCTCGCTTTTCTTTGGCCTTGCAACGGATACCGGCTTTTTCCGCTTCCTGAACCAGAACGATGCCGAGGTGTTCCACTGCGCGGCGCGGCTGGTCGAAGCAGGAACAAATCCCCGCGATGTGTACCAGGAGATGACCGGCGGCAAGGCGTGGAATACGCGCAAACTGCTGGGCATTATGCTGGAACTCGTGGAGCGGCACTTTAACGGAAAGCTTGCCGTTACCTACGAAACGCAGGAAGACACAAAGAAATACGGGCAGGAAGGCCGCGACAGCGATGCGCTCTACACGCTTATGCTTGCCACCGAAGGCGTGGAGGCGGTGCTTTTTGTGCGGCAGGAAAACGAACACAACTGCACGCTCGGCCTGCGCTCCAAGGGCGACATTGACGTAAGCAGGGTTGCCGCGCAGTTCGGCGGCGGCGGACACAAAAACGCTTCCGGCGCAAGTACTGAAGGAAAGCTGGACACGCTTATCCCGGCAATCCTGAAGGAATTCGCAAAAATTCTTTAATCGTAACGGGGAACCAGACGGTTCCCCGGCTTCCCTCCCCC
>CADCQA010000196.1 GCA_902803415.1 uncultured Spirochaetaceae bacterium
ACGCCGCTCCATTACGCCGGGCACGGACGGGATTTGTATTCCTACGGCATTCCTTCAACCTGTACGTATATTTTTTCCACCTACAGCGTGGTGTTCATCATCATTGCTTCTTTCCTGAACAAAGACTACGTGCCGTTCCAGCGCAATGTTCCCATGCTGACGTTCGTTGTCATGCAGGGCTCCGTTGCCATTGTGCAGATGTATTTTCCGCACCTGCTGATTGTGGGCATGGGAACGGCAATCTGCATCCTTATCATGTACCTTTTGCTGGAAAACCCCGATGTGGAGCTGCTTGCCAAAGTTGATGCGGCAAACAAGCGCGCGGACGACCTGCTGCTGCGCGTTTTTCCTGCGCGTTTCGGGCAGAAGGTGAAGGACAACCCTAACTGTATTTCCGAAACGTACAGCGACGGGGCGGTGGCATTCATGAACATTGTGGGCTTTTCCGATATGTTCGGCTCGTTCGGCATGGAGAAACTGCTTGCAATACTGGACATGCTGGTAAAGGAAGCCGATGACCTGGTTGAGAAATTCCGCCTTGAAAAAGTGCAGACGCTCGGCGACATCTACATGCTTTCCGCGGGCATTCCGGAAGCACACGAGGACGACTGCGAGGAGATGATTCGCTTTTTCCTTGCCATACAGCGGCTTGTGCAGGACTTCAACACCCGCAACGGCACCCTGTTCCGGGTGCGCATCGGGGCGGCATGCGGGCCGATGGTGGCCGGCGTGGTGGGCAGGCTGCGGCGCAGCTACGATTTGTGGGGTACTACCGTGCATCTGGCGGCAAAGCTTGAGCTGTCGGGCGTGACGGGCAAGGTGCAGGTTTCTGCCGAAATGTACGAGCGGCTCAAGGACCGCTATCATTTTACGCCGCACACGGTGCTTATTCCCGGCAAGAATACTGAGTATACCGCCTATCTACTGGATGAGGATGGTTCGTATACCCCCCCCCGGTATACACCTCATGAAGCTTCGGTCCAGGCTTGACAACAGCTGATTCTCATGATATGTCTACCCATATCTAAGGGGGTATCTATGGCAAAACAGATTTTCAATCCCTATCTTCCTTCGTGGGAATATATTCCTGACGGGGAGCCGCATGTTTTTGACGGCAGGGTATATGTGTTCGGTTCGCACGACATTTTCAACGGATGGGTGTTCTGCCTGGGAGATTATGTCTGTTATTCTGCACCGGTGGACAACCTGAAGGACTGGCGTTTTGAGGGTGTTATCTATCGCAGGGGCGATGACCCGCTCAACTCGGACGGCAGTATGGTGCTCTACGCCCCCGACGTGACCCGCGGGCCGGACGGGCGCTATTACCTTTACTATGTGCTGGACAAGGTTCCGGTGGTTTCCGTTGCGGTCTGCGACAGCCCTGCCGGAACATACAAATTTTACGGCTATGTGCATTATGCAGACGGCACCCGGCTGGGCGAACGGAAGGGCGACATGCCGCAGTTTGACCCCGCCGTGCTCACGGAGGACGGCAGGACGTACCTGTACACGGGCTTCTGCGGGAACGGCATGAAGGATCGCGTGGGCGCCATGGCAACGGTGCTGGGTGCGGACATGCTGACTATTGAGCAGGAACCGTCCGTCATTGTGCCGGGCGACCTGTACAGCCAGGCACCGCATCCCGCTGTGGAAGACTGTGCATATACGCTTGCTTCCGAGGAGCTGTGGCCCGGATTTAAAGGGCACGAGTTCTTTGAGGCCTCGTCCATCCGCAAAATCGGCAGTACCTACTATTTTGTGTATTCTTCTGCGGTCATGCACGAATTGTGCTACGCCGTCAGCTCGTCGCCCACGCAGGGCTTTTCCTACGGCGGTGTCATCGTGAGCAACTGCGACCTGCACATCAGCAGCTACAAGCCTGCGGACATGCCGGCCGCATACGGTGCGAACAACCACGGCGGCATAGAGTGCATCGGCGGCAGCTGGTATATTTTCTACCACCGCCACACGAACGGCACGTGGTACTGCCGCCAGGGCTGCGCAGAAAAGATAAAAATCCTGCCGGACGGTTCCATACCGCAGGTGGAGCTGAGTTCCTGCGGCCTGAACGGCGGCCCGCTTGAAGGCTCCGGCTTTTACCCCGCATACATTGCATGCAATCTGTTCACGGACAAGCCGTCAAAATACGTGGACGGCAGCATCTACCCCCGGATTACACAGGACGGCAGGGACGGCGACGAAGAAGAAGGCTATGTGACCGGCATCTGCGACAAAACGGTCATCGGCTTTAAGTATTTTTCCTTTACGGGCGTGCGGAAAGTGGCCGTCACGGTGCGGGGCTACTTCAGCGGCAGCTTTGAGGTACGCACTGCGTGGGACGGCGAGCTGCTCGGCACCATCCCCGTGGAATTCTATAATTTCTGGACGGAACGCACTGCGGCCGTTACCGTGCCGGACGGGGTTTCTGCCCTGTACCTTACGTTCCGCGGCAACGGCAGCGGTCAGCTTAAAGGATTCCGGCTTGGATGACGGTTCCCTTCAGCTTCTTCTGGTACTGCTTGGGGGTGCAGCCCATATACTTCTTGAACACCCGTGAAAAGTACTGGATGTTGCCGAAGCCGTTCGACGATGCCACTTCCGTGATGTTTTTGTCCGTGTAGAGCATGTCCAGGCAGGACTTCTCTATGCGGTACTTATTTACGTATTCGGTCAGCCCCATGCCCACGTTGTCCCGGAACAGCCTGATGAAATAACTCTTGCTGTAATGGGTGATGTCGAGCAGGCTTTCCAGCGTGATGTTTTCGCGGAAGTGCTTGTGCACGTAGGCAAGCACGGAATCTATGGTGTTCCGGCTGTGCTTTTTGTAAGAATCCAGCGGAGAGACGGTGTTGTACTGCTTTGTCCGCACAAAATGTGCAATGAGCGAAAGCAGGCATGCCTTTATCTGCAGCTGGCGGCCCGGCGCTTCCTCCAGTTCCAGCTGGGTTACAGTGCGGATGTCGGAAAGAAGCTTTTCCGGGATGACGGGAAAGCGGTTTATGCGGATTCCTTCAAAGAAAATCCTGCAGGGATCATTTTCGCTGCCGAGCACGGCGTCGCTGAATATGATGGCGTTGTAGCGGTAGGTTTCCCCTTCGGAGACGCTCCGTGCGTAATGCTCGGTGCCCGGCTCAAGAAACACAGCTTTTCCCGCCTCCAGCGTATATTCGTGCCCCTCTATGCCGACAACTGCCCTTCCCTCCGAGATGACGAGGATTTCGTATTCAATATGATGATGCGGCTCGTTGAGGTAAATGGTCTGGGCAAAAATTCCCACGGGAAATTCCGGCGTACCCCGCTGGATGCTCTCATACTGGCTGCTCATGTTCCTATTATAGCACTTATGAAGGACTATTGTGCAAATTTTATAGCATAAAAGGTGTTTTTTTTCTGGAAAACCGGGCGTATTCTTTAAAAGAGTGTTCATTCAGCAGGCGTGATTTGCCGGTTGTTTGGAATCTATCTAGGGCAATCGATTGCCCTTGCAAACAAGCACGATAATCTGGTTCCGCAAAGGCGGCTTCAGAAAAGGAGGAAATTACAAAATGAAAAAGACGTTGAAAGCTTTTGCTGCGGCGGCATCGGCACTGCTCGCTTTAGGCATCATGAGCTGCGGCGGCGGGAATTCTGCCAAGAAGGGAAAGAACATGAACGTTTCCGTGTTCACCATTCAGCAGCGGCAGCAGCCACCGGCAGACAACAAGACCTACAAGTGGATTGAAGAGAAGTTTGGCGTGACTTTCTCTTGGGACATCCTTGTGGGCGACAAAGATCAGAAGATTGGTGTTCTTATTGCTTCCGGCGACCTTCCCGACCTGGTTGAAGTCGATTCAACCAAGTTCCAGGATGCAGGCTGTCTGCTTCCGATTGAAGACTACATCGAGAAGTACTGCCCGAACATCAAGAAGCACTATGCAAAAGACTGGGAAAAGATTGTTGAACCCGACGGTCACGTGTACTGCCTCCCGAACTACGGTGTGTATGACGGTCCCGATCAGGGCACATTCTACAACCAGAACGGTTTCTGGATTCAGAAATGCGTCCTGAAGGAATACGGCTTCCCGGAAATCAAGACTGTTGACCAGTTCTTCGACCTTATCGAGAAGTATGCAAAGAAGTATCCCGAAATCAACGGCGGCAAGACCATTCCGTTCTCCATCATCACCGCTGACTGGGAAGCATTCAACCTGTGGAATCCGCCGAACTTCCTTGCCGGTTACCCGAACGACGGTAACGGCCATGTGGACAAGGTTGGCAGCAAATATGTGTATTCTGACAACTTCACTGACGAGAATGCAAAGCGCTGGTTCAAGCTTGCCAACGGTTACTATCAGCGCGGCCTGATTGACCCCGCTTCATTCACCGACAACCGCGACCAGTACTATGCAAAGGTTGCACAGGGCCGCGTGCTCGGTATGTTCATCCAGGGCTGGCAGTTCCAGGGCGAAGCTGAGAACACCCTCAAGACCGCCGGTATGTACGAGCGCACCTATGCACCGCTCCCCGTCGTGTTCGACGAGTCAATCAAGCCGCACTACCGCGACCTGACCATCCCGAACATCCGCCGCGGCTACGGCTTCACCACCAACTGCGGTGAAAAGAAGGCCATTGAAATCCTCAAGTTCCTTGACGCACTGCTTTCTGAAGAGAACCAGAAGATCATGCAGTGGGGCTTTGAAGGCGAAGACTGGCAGAAGGACGACCAGGGCCGCCCGTCACGCACCCAGGCACAGCGCCAGCAGCAGGAAGATCCCAACTGGATTCTGAACAACAAGGCAACCCTTCTGTACGAAGAAGCACCCAAGATGGAAGGTTCATTCTCTGACGGCTACGCTTGTATGATGAACAACATGCCGTGGGAATTCCAGGCAAATGCAAAGCCCGAAGACATCGAGCTGTGGAATGCCTATGGTGTGGCTTCCTATGCAGCCCTTGTGGATACCAACCCGCCCGCAAATGCAGGCTGGTACCCGATGTGGCAGGAAGTGCCGGAAGACGGTTCTGAGGCACAGCTTGCACTGAGCAAGCTTGAAGGCATCCAGCGCCGCTGCCTGCCCGACATGATTATGGGCAAGCCCGCAGACTTCGATGCAAAGTGGGACAGCTACGTTGCAGAGATGCAGGCTGCCGGTATTGACAAGTATGTTGCATTTATGCAGGAAAAACTGGATATCCGCGTGAAGAAATTCGGTGGTTTCCCGGAGTAATTGACCTGAGTGGAAACTGCGGTTTCCCAACAGGTTTACTATCCTGACGGCACTTTCCGCGTGTTTGTGCGGGTCGTGCCGGAAAAATGCACAGTACAGGCTGTACATGAAGAAAAGGCGCGGTTTGCGGATGTGCGGGCCGCGCCTTTTTCCCCTTCCAAGGTTAAAAGGTGTTTTTATGGCAAATAAAAAATCTGCGGATGTACAACAGACGGAGCTGGTAAACCAGAAAACTTTCTGGCAGAAGCTCGGTAAGCAGAAACAGCTTATCTTTATGTCTGTTCCCTTCGTCCTCTACATTATACTGTTCCGCTATATTCCGCTCTGGGGCTGGAATATGGCTTTCCAGGATTATAAACCGGCACGGTCTTTTTCACAGCAGACCTGGGTCGGGTTAAAATGGTTTATCTTCCTTTTCAAGGATAAGGAATTCCTTCTTTCCCTGCGGAATACTATCGGCATGAGCATCATCAGTACGGTGCTCGGCTATATAACCGCTATTTTGATTGCAATCCTCCTGAATGAAGTCCAGAACATTGCGCTCAAGCGCTTTGTGCAGACTGTCTCCTACCTGCCGCACTTCCTGTCCTGGGTTATCGTTACCGGACTTGTTGCGAATATGCTTTCGGTAGAAGACGGCATTCTGAATAATATATTGATGTATATAGGGGCAATAGACAAACCGGTGCTCTGGCTTTCGGTGCCAAACTATTTCTGGCAGATTATCGGCTGGACGTATGTCTGGAAGGAAGTCGGCTGGAACACGATTGTCTACCTGGGCGCAATGACCGCCATAGACCCCTGCCTGTACGAGGCTGCCGAAATTGACGGCTGCGGCAGGCTGCGCAAAATCATGCATATTACGCTGCCGGGAATCCGCCCCACCATCATCATCATGATGATTATGAGCGCCGGTCACATCCTGGACGCTAACTTTGAAATGCCGTTCTTCCTGAAAAACGGTATGATTGAAGAAGTTGCGACCACCATAGACATTTATGTGCTGAAGTACGGCTTTAAGCTGTTCAACTTCTCGCTTGCAACGGCGGCAGGTATCTTCAAGAACGCTGTTAATATTCTTCTGTTATTGTTGGCAAACTGGTTTGCAAAGAAAGCCGGTGAGGAGCGTCTGATATGAGTGATGAAAAGATTAGCTATGTGGCGGCAAAGCGCCGCACTGCAGCCTTCGACAGTCTCTTCAATCTGGTGAATTTTGTTGTTCTGGGATTGCTGGTCGTTGTTACGGTGTATCCCTTCTGGAATACCATTGCCGTGTCCTTCAACGACGGTCTTGATTCCATCCGCGGAGGAATAAAGCTCTGGCCGCGCGTCTTTACCTGGCAGAACTACAAGGCCCTGTTCACGACCGATCAGATTGCCCATGCGTTTGTCATTTCCGTTTCAAGAACGGTGCTGCAGACTGTGCTGAATGTGTTCTGTACGGGCATGCTTGCCTACGCGCTGAGCCGCAAGGAATTCGTCATCAGGAAGCCCCTGACGGCAATCCTTGTCGTTTCCATGTACATCAATGCGGGCCTGATACCGGGCTACATGCTCATCAAGCGCTTGGGCATGCTGAACAGCTATGCCGTATACATTGTTCCCTGCCTGGTAGATATCTTCAACTTCATCCTGGTAAGAACCTACATCAACGGTATGCCCGACAGCTTTGTGGAATCCGCGCGCATTGACGGCGCAAACGAGTTCAGGATTTTCATGCAGATTATCATGCCGCTGATTGTTCCGTCCATTGCCATGACGGCCCTTTTCGTTGCCGTTGGCGCGTGGAACAGCTGGTTTGATACCTACCTGTACTGCTCCGGTAAGACGAACCTGCATTCCCTGCAGTACGTGCTTATGCAGTTCCTGCAGTCCAGCCAGAACCAGAGTTCTTCTGCTGCAGATGCAAACGCCATGGCAATTGCCGCTGCGTCCGGCTCCGGCAGTGCAATGGTTACGCCGGTCAGCATCAGGGCTTCCATCACGATGGTTGCCACGGTTCCGATTCTTGTGGTGTACCCTGCACTGCAGAAGTACTTTGTGGTCGGTATGACGATAGGCGGTGTAAAAGAATGATTCGCACTGC
>CADCQA010000197.1 GCA_902803415.1 uncultured Spirochaetaceae bacterium
AAAACGAATCTGGATAAACCTGCAGATGGTCGAAAAGCCTTTGGAATGTCTGGAATATATCATCCTTCATGAATTGACGCATCTAAAAGTTTCAAATCATGGCAAAGACTTTATTACTCACATGGAAAAATATATGCCTGATTGGAAAAACAGAAAAAATCTTCTCAATAGGGAAATTCTGGATAATTACGGGAAAACCCCATATTCTACCTCAGGTAGTATTCAGACTTCTCATCCCTGAACAAAAACACATCGCCCCCCCACCGCGCAGGCTCGACAAGCGGCGGCACGGAGTGCTATACTTGGCGCATGTACGAAGTCAGGGTGGAAACATCATTCAGCGCAGCACATTTTTTGCGCGACTATCACGGGAAGTGCGAGCATCTGCACGGGCACAATTACAAGGTTTACGCCCATGCACGCGGCACGGAGCTGGACGAAGGCGGCATGCTGCTGGATTTCTCGGTGTTCAAGAAAGCGCTCAGGAAGGTCTGCGAAAGCCTTGACCACACGAACCTGAACGACATCGCGGAATTCCAGCAGAACCCCAGCGCAGAACGCATTGCGGCCTACATTGCACGTGCTTTAATAGAAGAAATCCCGCAGCTGGGGCAGCACGGCGGCGGCACGGCAGCGCTTTACGCCGTGGATGTCTTTGAAACCGACACAAGCCGCGCACGCTGGATTGCCCCGGAAACGTAACAAAGCACCAGTTTCATTGTTTTTTATGCAGAAAGGGCAGGCCGCAGCATCCAGACGGCTTCCGGGCTGCTCAAAATTCACCTCAAAAGAGGCTCTGCATGAAGAAACTGAAGGCATTGATTTTTTCTCTGATGCTTGCACAGGCACTTTCCGCCCAGCAGGCGGGCATCATAAAAATGGACGTGCAGGGGGCAGACGCGCAAAAAGCGGTGCGTCTTTCCGAGCTGCATGTAGAAGCGCAGATTGTGGGAACGCTCGCCGTCACAACGCTGGACATGCTCTTTGTGAACGACACCAACCGCGTGCTGGAAGGAGAATTCGAATTTCCCCTCGGCGCGGGGGAAACTGTTACCGGCTACGCGCTGGATATAAACGGAAAACTGCGGCAGGGCGTTTCCGTGGAGAAGGATAAAGGTCGGCAGGTATTTGAAGCCGTTGTGCGGCAGGGCATTGATCCCGGCCTGATAGAGATGACGGCGGGGAACAACTTCCGCACGCGCGTGTATCCGCTTCCCGCAAAGGGCAGCCGCCGCGTGCAGGTAAGCTACGAGTCAGAACTTCCGGCAGACAGAACATACACCTATTCTGCACTCCCCGACGGAGAACTTGACGCGTTCTCCTTCCGGATAAACGTGCTTTCCTCCGCAGAAAAAAAAGCTCCGGCAACATCAAAACGCCGCATCAGCTTTGACGACATGAATTCCGGCAAGACGGCAAGCATGGAATACAAGCACTACCGGCTGGAAGCGCCCATCACCTTTGTGGTGCCGCAAGAATCACTCCCTGCGGAAGGAAGCGTTTTCATTCAGGACGCGGGCAAGGATACGTATTTCTACTTTACACAGCACGGCGAAGCGGAAGCCCGCGCCAAAAAGGCACCGGGAACACTCGCAATTTTCTACGACGTGTCAGCTTCAATGAAGCACCGCAACCGCGACGACGAACTTGCACTGCTTGCAGCATATTTTGCATCGTGCAATCCCAAGGTTACGGTTACCACGTTCAGCAACCGCATACACGAAACAAAGACATTCTCTGCGCCCGCAGGAACAGAACTTGCGGCACAGATTGCAGCGTTCCTGCGCGCGCAGGATTACGACGGTGCAAGCTGCCTGGAACTGGGATTCGGCTCCGTGCAGGCAGACGAAATCCTGCTCTTTACGGACGGCATAAGCACCTGGCAGGGCGGCAGCACAGGCAGCGGCGCAGCACAGCCGCCGGTCACAGTCATCAACTCCAGTGCGCGCGCCGACCACGATTCGCTTGCCCAGTACGCAGCCCAGCACGGGGGCGCATACGTAAACCTTTGCACGCTCGGCACGGAGCAGGCGCTTCCCCTGCTCACGCAGGAACAGCTGCGCATCATCAGCGCGGACTATGACAGCGCAGCAATCACTGATGTCTATCCGCTGCCGGGCAGCACCGTCACGGGGAACCTGAGCGTATCCGGCATCCTTAAGCGGAAAAAGGCAGACGTAACAGTAAAGCTCGGCTACGGCAGCACCGTCACCAGAAGCGTCACCTTTACGGTGGATGCCGCGGCGAACACACAGTCCGAGCGGGTTATCCGGCTGTGGGCGGCAAAAAAAATCGCCGCGCTTTCGGCCGACTACGAGGCAAACAAGGCTGAAATCACCGAGCTTGCAAAGAAGCATACCATTGTTACGCGCGGCATGTCGCTGATAGTGCTGGACAATGTGCAGGACTACGTGCGCTACGGCATTGAGCCGCCAAACGAGCTGCGCGAAGAATACAACCGCATCGTCTCGCGCCAGGGCACGGGCAAATCCCAGGGCGCCGGGAACACCATTCCGCAGGAAGTGTACCGCTGCTTTAAGCAGTTCCGCGAATGGTGGAACACCTCCCCGGAGGAATTCAAGAAGAAGAAAAGCCCGCCGAAAAAAGGCGGCCCCATCCGCCCGCTCAACGGCAGGGTCTACAGAGATTCTGATGCCGCAGGGATGGTGGTAGAAAGCGTGGAATCCGCCCCGATGGAGGACGCAATGGCGGAAGCAGCACCGGCGCCCGCAGGTTCCGCAATGCAGCGCGTGCAGCGCAACCGCATGATGAGCGCAGCACCGGCAGCACCCGCGCTGGCAGAAGCAAAGGAAGCAGGCGGTACAAGCAGTGCAGGCGGCGGGCAGACCATCCAGCTGCAGGCATGGAATCCCGGCTCCGACTATCTGGTAACGCTCAAGCGCACGCCCAAAGAAGGCATGTACGCGGCATACCTTAAGCTGCGCGGGCAGTACGAAAGCTCCCCGGCATTCTACATGGAAGTCTCTGACTACTTTGCAGAAGAGGGCCTGATGGAGGAAAGCCTGCGCATTCTGTCAAACCTTGCGGAGCTGAATCTTGAAAACAGCGACATACTGCGCGCGCTGGGAAACAAACTTGTGGAGCGGGAGCAGTACGCGCTTGCCGTCCCTGTATTCGAAAAGCTGGTGCGCATGCGCAGCGAAATCCCGCAGTTCCAGCGCGACCTTGCCATGGCGTACTACCATGCAGGACAGCCGCAGAAAGCAGTGGACACACTCTACGCGCTTGCAACAAAGGCGTGGGACAGCCGCTTTGCGGAAATTCAGCAGATTGCACTGAACGACATGAATGCCATTATCGCGGCAAGCGGCAAGGGCGAAGTCAGCACAAAGAATATGGACAAGGAGCTGCTCCAGAATTTTGATATGGACGTGCGCATCGTGCTGACGTGGAACATGGATGACTGCGACGTTGATTTGTGGGTAACAGACGGCGACGGAGAAAAATGCTACTACGGCAACAAGCTTACCGCAAACGGCGGACGGATTTCGCGAGACTTTACGATGGGCTACGGACCGGAAGAATTCTGCCTGAAGCAGGCACCGGCCGGCGCCCTCAAAATTGAAGCGAATTACTTTGCCAGCCACCAGCAGAAGCTGCTGCAGCCGGTCACGGTGCAGGCGGAAGTTTACACGGACTTTGGGCGTTCCACGCAGAAGCGGCAGGTACTTACGCTCCAGCTGGATTCCGTAAAGCAGACCTTCTTCATCGGTACCGTGCAGAGCGGCAAGTAAGCAGGCTGCATACGAACAAGCTTCAGCTGTCCGGGGACCGGCGCCCCGCTGGCGGTAAATACCGCTGGCGGTAGCAGCGCTTTCCGCGCACCCCCCGGACAGCTTTTATTTCGGGCTTGGCTTTCGGGAAAGCTGTCAGGCTTTTGAAGCCGCCAGCATTTTTGATTTCAGTTCCTGCTCAATCTGGGAAAGTTCCTGCTCGGCATTGCGGCGCTTTTCCTTGCCTTCAGCCTGAATCCGCAGAACTTCGTCCATCGTGCTGATAAGCTGCTCATTCGTATGCTTTATTGTCTCAAGATCCACGATGCCGCGTTCTGATTCCTTAACAGTTTCTATCGTTGCTGCTTTCAGCGCATCGGCATTTTTCTTAAGAAGCTCATTGGTCATATCAGAAACTTCCCGCTGAGCCTTTGCAGCCTGATTTGAATGCTCGACTCCGATGGCAATCACCATCTGGTTTTTCCAAAGCGGAATGGTGTTCACGATGGTAGACTGAATTTTTTCCGCCATCACGGTATCGGAGGCCTGAACCATCCTGATCTGCGGCCCGCTCTGGAGGGCTATCGTTCTGGTAAGCTGCAGGTCATAAATCTTCTTTTCAAAACGGTCGCACATGGCAGCCAGATCCTTGGCCGCCTGCACATCTTCGGCAAGGCCTGATTCCTGCGCCTTGCGCTGGAGCCCGGCAAGCTCCACGTTCCGTGTTTCCTCAAGCTTTTTCTTTCCTGCGGCAATGTACATGGAAAGTTCTTTGAAATACGCAAGGTTTGCCGCATACATCTGGTCAAGCATCGCCACGTCTTTCAGCAGTGTGACCTCATGCTTTTCAAGCTCTGACGTAATCACGTTTACATTGGTCTCAACTTTCGCATATTTGGCCTTCATAGCCGTCAATCTGTTTGCGCTCTTCTTGAAGAGGGCCTTGAAGCCCTTTTCCTGCTCGTCAATCTCAAAGCCCTTCAGTTCGCCGATGAGGTTCGTGATCATGTCGCCCACTTCGCCCATGTCTTTGGTGCGCACGGCATCAAGCGCCTTTTCCGAAAAAGTGGTAAGCTTTCGCTGCGTTCCGGCGCCGTAATTCAAAATGGCGGTAGAATTCGACAAATCTATCTGCTTTGAAAATGATTCAACCTGCGCACGTTCTTCTTCAGAAAGAACGATTTCTTCTTTCATCTTTTCCTCTTTTACAGCAGGCAGCGCTGTTTCTGCTGCTGCCGGAGCCGCGTCAAAAACCAGGGTCGGTGTTTCGGTTTTGAATTCCATAATTCTACTCCTCGTATCTGTAAAGTTTGTATGTAGGAAACGTCGAAAAACTGAAGTTTTTCGGGCTACGTTTGAAAATCACAAAAGCGCATCCTGCTTCATCATTACTTTCATCGCCGTAATGTCTGAGGAAATATCCCATGACGTGCTTTCAAAAAGCTGATTCAGCAATTCAACAAAGGCGTTGTTTATGACATCCGTTGCTTCTTCAATTTCCTTCTGCGATTTCTTGATGTTTTCAACGGTCAGCGACGCCTTCCGCAAATCAACATAGCTCTGCAAAAGCTTTTCCGTGGTGGGGAGGTAATACGACATAAATTTCCGCAGCTCCCTCGCGATGGACGGCGTTTCTTTCAGCTTCTTGAAGATTGAGAGGGCGGTCGCCTCCATCGTATACAGCTTGTCCGACATGACTTCCGTATCAGGAATCAGGTCGTTGAAATAACGGATTTCATTCAGATAGTCGTTACCCTCTTTGAGAATGCCCTGTACGTCTTCCGGCAGGTTTTCGTCAATGGTGTAATAGGACTTGTAAGATTTCTCTTCCTTCTCCTTCTCAGGAGCCTTTTTATCCGCTTCCGCACTCTTTCCGGGGGAAGCTTTTTTCTGCTTTTTCGCATTATACGCCGAACTTTTAAGGTATTCCTTATAGACCTCATCGGTCAGCATGAGCGTGGTCTCGTCCCTGTCCAGCACGGCATACGGCAGGTAGCCCCGGTTTTTCATCAGCTTTATCCGCTGGACTACGTATTCCGCAGTACACCCTGTTTTGTCCGAAAGTTCCTTCACTGTGATATATGAGCGTTTTCCGACAATTTTGCCGAACTCGAAGAAGTCCTTTATAAGCCGGCTCTTTTTCCGTGCTGACAGAATCAGGCCCATTCCGCTCAATAATGCCATGCCCGAAAAAACAACGAAGCCGATATCC